>NZ_JAUBSA010000121.1:0-10394 GCF_036702115.1 Microcoleus sp. LAD1_D5
AAGTTAATAGTTGGGATTCAATCCAGTCAAGCAAAACTTTCCATTATATCATAAAATTATTTTGCAAGAGGTCTAATGACGATTTGGTTATTGAACGAAATATTCGGTGCAGTTTGCCGAGCAATTTGTTCTGCCAATGCTTTTTGTTCTGCCGTTTGAACGCGCCCTGTTAACACAATCGAATTATCCCGATCGTCTGCGTCCAAATCGAAGGGCTTGAGGGTGCGATCGGAGTCTAAGGCATCTTCTACGCGATCGGCAATATCGTCAAGGTCTTGATTCGGAGCCGTCTGTGCGGTCGTGGTTGCAGGCGCAGAAGCGGTTGGAACAGTCGTATTTTCAGTGGTAGTTGTGGGAGCAGAAGTAGATGGGACAGTTGTCTGTGAATTATTGGGGGGGTTGCAAGCAGCTAAACCCAAAATTGCAACAGTGCTGACGCTGATTCCTTGCACAAATAGCTTTAATAATTGCATATCTTTTGTTTGTTTTGTTTGTTGTGAAACGCAATTTTGCCGATAAACATCAGCATGAAGTCTTTGAGCCTTTCAACTTAACAAGTGAATGTACGATAGGTCATCCATCAAAAGGAATGCTTTTTGCAACCTTAAAAGGCAACAATAAATCAAATCCAGTGAACTAAGGTTGGCAAGTCCATAAGCTATCTCAATCGGTTCTCTGCCTATGTATAAGGAGCAAATGTGATCCAAATGTGAGTAACAGAAATCAGTCCATCACTTTTGGCTCACTTTCATCAATGACGCTAGAAACAAGACGAAATAACAGAGAAGCACTTGGCTTGACAAGAAACGTTATGACTGCAACGAATGTAGAAAAATTAGTAGAACACTCTTGGCATCACCTCTGTGTCGAGAAAGTGGCTCGGATTTTAGAGACTGACCTGGAAATAGGTCTATCTTCCGACGTGTCAGCCCAACGGCGCGAGATCCTCGGTCCCAATCAACTAACGCCTCCGAAGCAGCAAAGTCCCTGGTTGCGATTTTTTCAGCAATTGAATCAGCCGCTAATCTACATTTTGTTAGCTGCTGGGATAGTGACAGCATTTCTGAAAGAGTGGATTGATTCAGGGGTAATTTTTGGGGTTGCTCTGACGAATGCCACCATTGGTTTCGTTCAAGAGTCAAAGGCAGAGAATGCGATCGCCGCTTTAGCAAAATCTGTTGCAACGGAGGCAACCATTCTCCGCAATGGTCAAAAGCAAGTGGTTTCATCCAGCGAACTGGTTCCTGGCGATCTCGTCTTGCTGTCTTCTGGGGATAAAGTGTCTGCGGATCTACGGCTGATCGAAGTCCGTGACTTACAGGTCGATGAGTCAGGATTAACGGGAGAGTCTGTCCCGGTTGAGAAGCAATCCCAGGCGCTAGAGGCAGACGCTGCACTGGCCGAGCGCACGAACATGGCGTATACCGGAAGCCTGGTAACGTTTGGACAGGCACGCGGACTCGTCGTCAGCATTGGTGACATGACCGAGACCGGACACATCTCCCAACTCATGCAGCAAAGCACGACACTGGAAACCCCACTGAGTCGCAAAATTGACAAATTTAGCACAACCTTGCTCTATGTAATTTTAGGCTTAGCTGCCTTCACCTTTGCAGCAGGCATTGCCCAGAGATTTTCTTGGGTTGAGGTGTTCAAGGCATCTGTGGCGCTTGCCGTCAGCGCAATTCCTGAAGGCTTACCCGCGATTTTAACGGTGACACTGGCGATCGGGGTTTCCCAAATGGCAAAGCAGCACGCCATTATTCGCAAACTTCCGGCAATTGAGACGCTGGGCAGCACCACCGTGATTTGTTCCGACAAAACCGGAACCTTGACTGAGAATCAAATGACAGTTCAGGAGATTGATGCCGGTGGCAAGCGATATCGGGTTAGCGGTGGAGGATATGCACCAGAAGGGGAAATTTCTGTAAATGGACACTCCGTTGACCTGGCGAACGCACCTGCCTTATATGAATGCTTGCAAGCAGGACTGTTGTGCAACGATTCGCATCTAGAAGTGCAAGATGGAAACTGGACTGTAGTCGGTAGTCCAACGGAAGGGGCGCTGGTTGCGGTAGCCCAAAAAGCCGGGTTAATTACTGAGAAACTGGAGGAAGCGCTTTCCCGGATCGATACACTGCCGTTTGAATCTCAGTTTCAATACATGGCAACCTTACATGACGATCGTCCAGAACGATTGATTTATGTCAAGGGTTCAATTGAGGCAATTCTCCAGCGGTGTCGCCAGATGCTCGATGAAGAGGGAGAGGCGAGATCCCTCAACAGGGCGCCGATCGAGCAAACCGTGGACAGAATGGCGAAAAAAGGGTTACGAGTTCTGGCACTTGCCAAGAAAGTTGTACCCGCTTCTCAATCTTCAATTGAGCATTCTGATATTGAGCAAGGGTTAACTTTTGTGGGTCTGCAAGGCATGATCGACCCGCCTCGCCCCGAAGCGATTCAAGCGATTCAAGCCTGTCGGTCTGCGGGAATTCAGGTCAAGATGATTACCGGCGACCATGCCAAAACAGCAGCAGCGATCGCCCACCAAATGGGACTAAATCAAACCCAAGAGGCTCGCGTTTTTACCGGTCCAGAACTCGCTGACATGAATCAGCAGGAATTAGCCAATGCTGTTGAACAAAGCTGCGTGTTTGCTCGTGTAGCGCCAGAACAAAAGCTCCGCATTGTCGAAGCACTTCAGTCTAAGGGCGAGATTGTGGCGATGACTGGAGATGGAGTTAACGATGCTCCCGCCTTGAAGCAAGCTGATATTGGGGTAGCGATGGGCATCACGGGCACTGAAGTCACAAAAGAAGCCGCAGATATGATTCTGACGGATGACAACTTTGCTTCGATCGAGAAAGCAGTTAAGGAAGGGCGCACGGTTTATAAGAATCTGCTGCGAGCGATCGCCTTCATCCTGCCCGTGAATGGTGGAGAGTCCATGACCATCTTGATTGCCGTACTTTTGGCAACCCCACTACCCATTTTGCCAGTACAAATTCTCTGGCTGAATATGGTCAGTTCAGTTGCGTTGAGCTTACCGTTGGCATTTGAGCCGCCCTCTCCCGATGTCATGCAACATCCACCTCGACCGGCAAATGAACCGCTTCTGTCTCGCAGGCTGACCGCTCGGATTCTGACAGTTTCGGTATTTAACTGGATTGTGATCTTTGGGATGTTTGAATGGATCGTCCAAACCACAGGCAATGAAGCTCTAGCCCGGACGATGGCAATTCAAGCATTGGTTGCGGCCGAAGCTTTTTACCTATTAAGCATCAGTCGCTTCGTTCCGGCGATCGTAGCCAAACTACGCGGTAAAGATGAATCAGTTGGCTATCCTGTGGCGATCGGCATTGCGGCTATTTTCATTCTCCAATTCCTGTTTAGCCAATGGGGCATTATGAATCAGTTATTCGACACTGAAGCTTTGAGCACAATCCAAGGCTTAATTTGTATCGGATTCGGACTGCCCATGATTGCTTTGTCAGCTTTGCTAAAGCGTTTTGCACCTCTGAACTAAGTGGTTTTTGTGAGGCGGCCCTTCACAGCGGCTTTACACACTATTTACCAATTTTGTAGCGTTGAATATTGAATATTTATCATGAATTCCCAAAATCTCAAACGTGCTAGCGGCCTATTTACTGATCATCGAAACGCAGAGCAGGCGCTAGTTGAGCTAAAAAGCAGGGGCTTCCCCATGCACAAGATTTCAGTGATTGCTAAACCTTCTGACAATGGTGATCTGGACTCTCTGGGTGTGCAGAAAATTTTAATCACAAGAGCAGCAGGTGCACAAGTAGGCGCGATCTTAGGCAGCATAGGACTAGGTTCACTAGCGTTAATTGTTGGACTCAGCAGCCTGCTAATTCCCGGTATTGGTCAGGCATTAGCGGTGGAAAGCCTTTTAGCAACTTTCGTTGGAAGTGGGATTGCTGCAACTGCTGGCGGTCTATATGGCGCACTTCAAGGATGGTTGGTGCCAGAAGAACAAGCAAGAATTTACAACGGCAGATTTAACCAGGGAGATTATTTGATCGTCATGGAGGCAAGAGAAAATGAGATCGTGATTGCTGAACCTGTCCTTAAACGTTGGGAGATTCTGACGTGGCGTGTGTATGATGCTACCTAAATTCAAGGTAAGAAAGGACGATTACCTTCGAGGAATTTAGTCCCGCGAATCAGAACGTCCAAAATCAACTCAAAAATTGGAGGGTCGATGACTGTGGGCGATCGCTCTCCCACTCCTGACATATGGATCGACAACTTCCATTACCCGCCTTAGCGGCAACAGCGATCGGGAGCATCTCATATTTGTAAAAACACTTCTTCTTCCTCCTTCCTTCCTTCTTCCTGACTCCTGGCTCCTGGCTCCTAACTCCTATTTCTAGCTTGGCTGCTTTCATTGAGATGCTCCCCAGCGATCGGGTCGGCAATGCTTCAGAAGAGACAGTTAAAAAAATATTAAAAACCAGCACAATTAAGAGGAATTAGCATCCTGTCAGGGTTGGGAAATCATCCAGATCTGCCAAAAAAATTGCACTCTAAAAACGATCCGATCGCCCAGCCACCCAGAAATCCTGTTTCAGCTTCATCGGCATTCATCCAAATACACCACATAAATTGCAGTTAATTGTACAACAGAGTGAACCGTTTCCTGTAGACTAAAACCGTAGTTAATCTGTCAATTTCTTTGAGGAAAACGAGTTTATGACAGGAGTATCGGTGATGGAGTCGATTGTAGCGCAACCACCTCCCTTGGACAGCAATCCTGCTACAAATAGCCAAACGGCAGGAGTCATTCCTGAATTGGTCATCATCTTGATCATTCTGCTGCTGATTGCAACTGTTGTGGCACTCGTAACCCAACGGTTGCGAATTCCCTATGTGACGGGCTTAGTGTTAGCAGGCTTGCCCATTACGGAGGTCTTGTCGCGTCGAATTGGTTTAGACCCCTCTTTAGTATTAAATCTTTTCCTACCAATTCTGATTTTTGAAGCAGCTATCAATACCGATATCAGCCGTCTCCGCAGCACCTTTAAGCCGATCGCCCTGCTGGCGGGTCCAGGCTCGATCTTTTCCTCAGCAATTATCGCTGTTCTGGTTAAATTTGGGCTGGGGCTAGACTGGATTCCAGCGTTGCTGATCGGAGTCATTCTGGCAAACACTGATACAGTCTCGATGATCGCAGTTTTTAAAGAGATCCGTGTGCCTTCTCGATTGTCTACCATTGTTGAGGGAGAAACTCTGTTCAATGATGCGGCTGCTCTAATTTCCTTTAATTTGGTTTTGGTAATTTATGCGACAGGCTCTCTGACCGCTATACAAGGGGTGAAGGAACTACTCGTGGTTGCCTTAGGTGGGGCAGTGGTCGGGGGTGTTTTAGGTTACTTGAGCGTGCCGATATTTGTTCGCTTAAACGATCCGTTGAGTAGCCTTTTGCTAACCGTCGCTCTCGCATTGGGAACCTTCCAAATCGGACAATTTTTAGGCGTATCGGGCGCAGTGGCGGTGGTCATCACCGGACTTGTTTTTGGCAACCTTGGGCTGCCTCGCAGTTCGTCTGCCTCGGATCGGATTACCTTGCTGAGTTTCTGGGAATACGCTGGTTTTGGTGTCAATACGTTTATTTTCCTGCTGATTGGAATTGAAATTAACCCGCTGACGCTGTGGAGAATTTTGCCATCCATTTTATTGGTCATTCTGGCCTATCAACTGGGACGGATTCTCTCGGTCTATTTGTTATTAGCGGGGCTGCGTTGGTTCGATCGCCCCATTCCCCTACGCTGGCAGCACATTTTGGTTTTAGGGAATATTAAAGGGTCTCTATCAATGGCCTTAGCTGTTACGATTCCCTTGACTCTACCAGGACGGGATAACATCATTGCCCTGGTGTTCGGTGCAGTTTTATTCTCCTTGGTCGGACAGGGATTAAGTTTACCGTGGATGGTAAAACGACTAAAAATTAGCCGTGTTTCTGATGTAATGCAGGAAGCTGGGCAGTTACAGATTCAGTTGATTGCTTCCAAAGCGGCTCAAGATGAGCTAGATAGTTTGCTGAAATCTGGCGTGTTGCCGAAGGCAGTTTACGAGGAGTTATGGGCATCATATCAAGCACGAGTAGCACACTCTGAGCGAGTGCTGCGCGATCTCTACAATCAACATCGGGCAGGGCAATTACAGGGAGATGGCAGCGGGCTAGATAAGATTCGACGGCGATTGCTTATAGCAGAAAAAGGAGCCGTTAGCGATGCGCTCCGCAAGCGAATTGTTCCAGAGGATCTGGTTCATCCTTACATCAAAGATTTGGATGAGAAACTTCTAACGTTGGCAGATGACTAGCGCGAATGCCGAGGTAATCAATCATGTGGTGAACTAGCTCTGGACGGGTGACGACCAAGATGGTAGAACCTGCTTCAAGAACAGTATTGCCGTTCGGAATCTCCAGATTGGCGCAGGCATGGCATTGATAACCAATAATCAGCGAACCTGTTGGAAAACGAGGGTCTTGAGCAATTTGAGCAACGGTGCGACCTGCCACCTTGCAATCGCCTGGAACTGGCAGCTTTAGTACCTCGACTTGCCCGTGTTCAAAGTGCATCATAGACTCGATTTGGGGGTATTCAATCGCATTCGCCATTGATGCAACTGCCAAATCAATAGTGCTGATGATGTGACTGGCTCCGGCAAGTCGATAGGCTTCCATGAATTCGCGATCGCGCATTCGCACCACAATATGGGAAATGCCATAGCTCCTGGATAGGGTGATCAGCGCTAAATTCAGTGCATCATCCCTGAGTGCTGCAACGACTGCGTTTGCTTGTTTAATTCCCGCTTCCAGAAGAACCGTTGTGCTCACTGCACTGCCTTCAAAGGCCATCACTCCGATTTTTTCACGAGCAAAGCGACAAGCAAGCGGGTCGGCATCGATGATTGCCACCGTATGACCGAGTTTTAATAGCTGCTGGGCTAAACCCAGCCCCATCATTCCTGCTCCACCAATTAATACATACATGAATATTTGTCACCCCAAAAATGAACGTTACAGATTTATCACTATGAGTGAGATTGTGTTGATTTTCTATCAGTTTAATCGGCTTGCGAGGTGGCTTCTACCGGGCTTACTTATTACCTGTTCGACAGTTAATTTAATCAGCTTTTGGGGTAGGCATTGCTAGCCCGCCCCTCAAGAGATTTTCCTCAGTTAGGTGCGTAGGGGGAACCCTACATAATCTTAGGCACTTTAAAAAACTCCCCATCGCGATCGGGAGCTCCCTCCAAAATACTTTCTCCCTTAGCAAAAGGTTGCAAATCGTCCGATCGCATTACATTACTAACATCGATCGCCCGCGTAGTCGGCTGCACCTTACTCGTATCTAGTTCACTCAACTGCTCGAAATAATCCAAAATACCGTTAAGTTGACCAGTAAACTGCTCTTCTTCTTCCGGCGTTAATTCCAATCTCGCTAAATTCGCTACTTTGCGAACTTCTTCTCTGTCAATCATAAAAATCTGTAATTGGGAATTAGTGAGTAGTTTTGACTGGGGATTTGTAAGTTTTAAGTGAAAGAGTTTTCAATTCACCACTCAACACTTAAAACCCACAACTTTCTGTTTACCCAATCAGGCTTCTTGTAGCTAACAACTGAGGTTAAAAATACACATCTATTTGCGCTCTACCTGTCGTCTTAAGCCAATTTTGTACCTCAATGTAATTGTTGGGGGCCAAGCGAATAGCCTCCTTCCAATAATCTGCCGCTTTATCAAACAGCCCTTCCGCCGCTTCAAGATTGCCTGCTTCCTTTTCTTTTTCCCCTTGATAGTGGTAAATCACAGCAATATTATTCAGCGCTTGTGGCATTCTCGGATTGAGCTCCAGGGCTTCGCTGTAATATTCCAAACCTTTATCGTGTTCGCCGTTGCTAGTATGGATCAGCCCCATATTGTACAAGACATAACTGCGATCGTAAGGATCTTCCTCCAGCTTCAGCGCTTCATGATAATTTTCCAGCGCTTCAGCATATTCGCCATCTGCTTGAGCTGACATACCATCCCGGTAATAAGCAAAAGCTTCCTTCGCCTGCTTTTTCGCCGGCATCATCTTCAAAATGATATCAGCCATTACCGTGAAACTTTTGTCAATAAAGTTATCGTTGCGTTGAGTTCTTGGCATATGCGATTCTTTGGTTAGTGGCTAATCAGAAAAATTAGCCTGTAAAGTTTTCCTATTAATAATTGCGCCACTGTTGTAGTGGGCCGTTGTGTTGAGGGCGCTAAAAAGTTTAGTCGATCGCAACTGCGAACCTTAAAACACGCCCTTGGGTTTAACACCCGCGCAAGCTCTATCTATTTTATATAAGTCTTGCAAGACTTGCAAAAAAACCAGATTTCTTTAACCTCTCTCTCGCACTCTACACAAAACTTACAAAAACCCGCACCGACGGAAAAATTTCTGCTCGATGGTGCAGGGGCAATCCTCTTCGATGGCTTTCCTTCGGATTGCGAAAACTAATGCCAACGCGCGATCGCGCGCCCCGTACCCTACTAACAGTACCCACCATCCCCCTCGTTGACCCTCAGAGCAAACAAGCAAAAGCAAATGCCGAGGAGAAATTCAATCACAAAGTTTTATTAAGCTATCCGAGTTCAGCCCATACTTAAAAGTTATTCGGCAAAACACTAGCAATATTTTGCCCCAAAGTCAAGGGCAGCCTCAAAAAAAATCAGAAACCCGATCGCCAAAACCAGCTCGAATTCCCGCAATATATAATAAAAATAACCGGGTAATTTTCACAGAGAGAAACCTATGGCTCCGAATCCCACCATTATGCAAGCCGTCGAACAACTTGGCTACCGCGTTACGGTTGGAGACGTGGCGGCAAAAGCTGGATTAGATATCAATTTTGCCCAGCGAGAACTGTTAACCCTCGCCTCCGAAGCAGGCGGCAACCTGCAAGTAGCAGAATCCGGCGACATTGCCTACCTATTTCCCAAGAACTTTCGAGATATTTTGCGAAACAAATTCTTGCGCTTGCAGTTGCAGGAATGGTGGCAAAAAATCTGGCGCATTTTATTTTATCTAATTCGGATATCTTTCGGCATAGTGCTGGTAGCTTCTATCCTCTTAATTTTTGTTGCTATCACGATTTTACTCTCCAGCGGCAGCGACAATAATGGCGGAGGAGGAGGAGACGGTGGTGGCGGGGGCGGCAGAGGCGGCGGCTTTTTCTTTTTTCCCTACTTCTGGAACGATTTAATCTGGATATTTTACTGGAACCATGACCAACCATACTACCAGCAGCGATCGCGCTTAACTGGTCAAAAACCCCAGATGAGTTTTCTAGAAGCAGTTTTCTCCTTTATATTTGGAGACGGCAATCCCAATAACAATCTAGAAGAGCGCAAGTGGAGGGATATTGCGACTGCAATTCGCAACAACCGAGGTGCAGTCGCCGCCGAACAAATTGCCCCGTATCTCGACAATCTCGGACAAGGATACGCCCGAGAATACGAAGAATATATGTTACCAGCCCTCGCCCGTTTTGACGGCCGCCCCGAAGTCAGTCCCGAAGGGCAAATAGTCTACCACTTCCCGCAATTGCAAACCACAGCCACCGAGAGAAATTCTGAACCAGTAGCAGCTTATTTGCGAGAAATGCTGTGGCGTTTCAGCAACGCCAGTTCCGGCCAAATCATGCTCGCAGCAGGGTTAGGAGCCGTCAATCTTGTCGGTGCGTTAGTTTTAGGAAATCTATTAACTAATAATTTAATCGCAGGTGGATTTATCGGTTTCGTCAGCGCTGTTTATCCCATGATCCTGATTTACGGCGTCGGATTTCTCGCAATTCCTTTAATTCGCTACTTCTGGATTCAGTGGAAAAATAGCCGCATAGAAGCCCGCAATCAAAAGCGTCAGCAGCGAGCAATGTTATTAAACGAACCCGATGCCAACTTGCTCAAAAAACTGGTCTACGCTCGGGAATTTGCAGCAGAAAACGTTTTAACGGGAGAAGACTTAGCTTATACAACAGAAACAGAATTAACCCAACAAGAACTAGAACAGTCAGCCAAAATAGATGCCGAATGGCAGCGCAGGATCGATCGCTCGGACAACTTGTAATACTAATGAAAAAACTGTTTTTTGTTGTTAAGTTAGGTTGCACTAAAATCTCGCACCCTTATCAAGAATAGGTAGTATGCCTGTTCCAAAATAAAATATCGGGTCTTGTTTAATCAGGGTATGAAAAAATAACTTTAAAATCCAAAAGCTTTGTGGCTACTGCTTTCTATGACGGGCATATTTAGTGTTTCATACCTGGGGGGGTGACAACCCCGTTAGAAGCTAGACAAGGTAAGGCGTTGACCCACTTGTGGTAAAAAAAGATAGGCCC
>NZ_JAUBSA010000122.1:0-9620 GCF_036702115.1 Microcoleus sp. LAD1_D5
AGGTTTTTCCCTAAAAAATAGCGGTGTCTATTTAGCCAAGATTGGTGTTGTCAACCCAATATGGTCAAGAACACTACCATCTGAACCTAGTTCAGTCACAGTAATTAAAGATTGTGCAAATCGTTACTTTTTGAGTTTTGTAGTAGAAGTTCAACCCATTCATTCTAATGCCAAGAACCAAAGCATCGGAATCGATCTGGGGATTAAAACTTTTGCAGTGATGAGCAATGGTGAAAAAGCTGAAAGTCCTAACTACAAAAAGTTAGACCAAAAAATCCGTAAACTTCAGCGCAAATTAGCCCGCCAGCCGAAAGACTCTAAAAGAAGAAATGTAACGCGAATCAAGATGGCTAAGTTACACAACCGCATTGCCGACACCCGCAAAGATTTCCTGCACAAATTATCAACCAAAATAATCAACGAAAACCAAGTGATTATTTTGGAAGACTTGAATGTGTCGGGCCTGGTGAAAAACCGGAAACTTTCGCGGGCAATTAGTCAGCAAGGATGGAGGGAGTTTAGAACTCTCTGTGAGGCTAAGTCTGAAAAGTTTGGTAGAGAGTTTCAAGTGATTAGTAGGTGGGAACCTACCAGCCAAGTTTGTGCGGACTGTGGTTTTAAATGGGGTAAAATCGATTTGTCTGTCCGTTCAGTGCTTTGTCTGAGTTGTGGTACTGAGCAGGATAGAGATCAAAATGCTTCGAGGAATATAGAGAAAGTCGGGATGGGGAATCGCCACGACTCAAAACGGGCGCAGAGGGATTGTCAGACTACTTCGGTAGCAAATCCCGATGAAGCGTCAAGAATCACCGCTCCTTTAGGACGGTGAGCATTTCAATTCAGGCACGGTTTTCAATTCTCCTGATTGCCAGATTGATTGTGGTAAAGTAGGGTGTTCTTCGGCGCACCTTACCGCAATTTCCCAGCCAAGTAAGTTACCCTAATTATTCGTGGTGAGTGCATGGCATTACCCGCAATTCACTCCTGGGTGCAGAACCTCTATATTTAGGGTGTACGACCCAAGAATACCTGACTGATAAAGTAGAACGTCAAACCACTTTTTGCCTCCCTGACTGAGTTACTAAATGTTGTTAATTCCATCGCTACTAAAACCGCGATCGCCCGTATTAAATAATCCCAAAAATCCTCGCCAAAATCTAAAATTCCGAATAACTCAGCAGCCGCACTATTTTTTCATCATCGTTCAATTCGCCGACAATGCGTCGCACGGGTTTCGGCCAGATTTTAATCAAAGTAGGAGTTGCTGAAATCTGATCTGCCTCAGCTTGTTCTGGATGTTTCAAAACATCAATTACTTTTAAAGTGTAGGGACGATCGAGGCATTGCTCTAAAAACTGGTGTAAAGTTTCGAGGGTGCGTTCGGTGCTGGGGTTGCTGCCGGAAACAAACAGACGCAAAACGTACCCTTGAGTTTGTGGCGGTGGGGTAAGTGCTGTTGGTTTCAGAAGCGGAGTCTGCTGCGATTGCGGAAAGCACAAGGGAGTTACTATCGAACTGCTCCAGTCCGATCGAGCTTCGGGGCTGGCATACTGTACAATTAAGTCGTGATTTTCCCAAAGTTCGGGGAATTGTTGGTGATAAGTAGCAATCGCCATCGGTTCGCACATTTCTTCGCTCCGGGGATGCCATACTAAATCGCCAGTCCCAAAAATGGCGTTCAGCAGCGTTTGATGTCGCAGCACGGGGGGGTAAGCCTCGGCAGCAACCCGCACCTGCCGATCGCCTGGATCGAGCCAGCAGTCAACGGTTGCCGTGTAGCAAGGTATCAGAAAATGCGGCGGTTCCGACAAACCGAGGATCTCCTGTAGAGCTACGCACAACTGTAAATGCCACCGAGTTTGCTTGCGGGGGTCTATGCAATAGATTAAGTCTCCCCCTGGTGTAAACAGCGCAATGCCTTTGAAAATTTCTGGCAAAATAGGGCGATCGACTTTCAATTCAGTACACCAATAAAAGTTAACAGTTAACTGTTAACAGTTAACTGTTAACACTCCACCTTTAGACTCGACCTCGCAGCATCTGAGCCATTTCGTTCGGGTACGGCGAGTTCTCTACACAAAGTTCTTCCGTAATCCGACCTTCTTGATAAAGGCCATAGAGCGACTTATTCATTGTCGTCATGCCTTCATAAGTATCTTTGATCATAATTTGATTAATTTCCTCATTCTGGCCCTTCAGAATGTATTCCTTAACCACGTCGGTATTGATCAAAACGTCGTGGAAAGCAGCCCGCTTCCCGTCTGTGGTTTTGCACAGCAGTTGAGCAATAATTGCCACTAGGGATTCGGAAAGTGAAACCCGTATGGCCTCCTGTTCTTCGGGCCCGAACATATCCAGAATCCGGTTCAGAGTTTTAATCGCACTGTTGGTGTGCAGGGTTCCTGCAACTAAGTGACCGGTCTGAGAGGCTTTGAGGGCGATTTCCACCGTCTCTCTGTCCCGAATTTCTCCTACTAGCATCATGTCCGGGTCTTGCCGCAGAGCGCCTTTGAGAGCGTTCATAAACTTCAGGGTGTGCCTGCCGACTTCCCGGTGCTTGATCAAGGATTTTTTGCTTTCGTGTACGAATTCTACCGGGTCTTCGATCGTGATGATATTGTAGGCTTTATTCTTATTGATGTAGTCGATCATCGCAGCCAAGGTGGTAGACTTACCCGAACCTGTCGGGCCCGTCACCAAAATCAGCCCTTTGTGGTAGCCGGATATTTTCTTAAAGACCTCCGGCAGCTTCAATTCCTCCAGTGTCATTATTTTGGCAGGAATTAGCCGCAGCACCATCGCCGGCCCGGCTAAGGAGTCCATGCAACTGATCCGAATCCGCACGAACCCGAAGTCGAAAGCGCCGTCAAAGTCTAGGGTTTTTTGGAAAATTTCAATTTCTTCATCGCTCATGCACTCCCGCAACCAGCCAAAAAACGTATCTAAATCGGTCGGTGGGTAGCCGATGTCGGCAATTTCGCCCCGCGTGCGGAAGCGGGGCACTTCGTTTACGCCGAGGTGAAGGTCGGATACTCCTTCGTCTTTGGCTCGGAGGACTAGCTCTTTCAAAGTCGGAGGGCCGCCGTTGCTAGAGATCGGGTTTTTAGGTGTGGCGAAGAATTGCGGCGGCGGTGCTGGTGCTGGTGCTGGTGCTGGTGCTGGTGCTGGCGGCGGTGCTGGCGGCATTCCTGCTGCTCTGGGGGGCATCCCTGGAGCTGGAGGGCGGGGTATTCCTGGCAGTGGGGGAGCTCCGGGTACGGGCGGGCGAGGAGCTGGCGGATGCTGTTGTGTCATATGCGCTACCTTAAATTGGTGAGAAGGCTGACTCGAACAGATGATTTGTGGAAGTTGGACAATGCCGATCGCCATTGTGCGGGGCTTGCACAAAAGCTTAACTGTTGTACTCAGTCTATCCTAAGAGAGAGTCATAATGCTGCACTACTAAGGAAATATTCTGCCAATTGGAGGATGCCAGCACTCTCGATCTACGCGCGAATATGGATTCTCCACATTTTTGGATAATTTTTTTTAAGGAAAAGAGTTTTCCGCAACCAAGCAGTATAAATTGATACTTTAGCCAAATATTAAGGACTTAAACCGATGAATTCTGTCGATCGGGCTTTTACTCCAGCTCTGGAGTTGGCGGAGTCGATCCGCACCCTGGAAGTGTCGCCTTTAGAAATTGTCAATCTGTACTTGGAACGCATTGAGCGATTAAACCCTGAGCTGGGCAGTTATTTTACGGTAACGGCGGAGCGGGCGATCGCCCTAGCTAAATCTCAAACCGAAAAACTAGCTGGGTTAAACAAGCCACAGGAATTGCCACCTTTTTTCGGAGTGCCGATCGCCATTAAAGACTTGACACCAGTTACCGGCGTTCCGTGTACATACGGCACTCAGGCTTTGCTGGGTAACATCTCTGCCTACGACGAGTCAGTAGTATGGCGGATCAAAGCAGCGGGATTTAACATTCTAGGCAAAACAGCCACCTCTCAAATTGGCTCATTACCTTACACCGAACCAGAAGGTTTCCCACCGGCGCGCAATCCCTGGAATTTAGACTATACGCCCGGAGGTTCCAGCGGCGGCTCAGCGGCGGCTGTAGCAGCGGGTTTGTGTGCGATCGCCCAAGGTTCAGACGGCGGCGGTTCGATTCGAGGCCCAGCTTCCTGCTGCGGTTTAGTGGGCATTAAACCGTCGCGGGGGCGAGTTTCCTGGGCACCTGTCGGAG
Source organism: Microcoleus sp. LAD1_D5 (assembly GCF_036702115.1). Lineage (NCBI taxonomy): Bacteria > Bacillati > Cyanobacteriota > Cyanophyceae > Oscillatoriales > Microcoleaceae > Microcoleus > Microcoleus sp. LAD1_D5. The sequence continues at coordinate 4,232 of NZ_JAUBSA010000122.1, forward strand.
ATTACCTCAGCGGCATTTCTACAAACGGCCCACTGGCGCGCACTGTAGCTGACGCGGCCGCACTTTTGGACGTGATGTCAGGCTACACAACAGGCGATCCGTACTGGCTACCAGATTCAAATCAGACGTTTTTAGAGGCTTCCCGTGAAAAGTTGGGCAAACTGCGAATTGCGTTTTCTACGACTATTTCCCCTGTGGGCGAGGCTGCAGCTATCTGTCAGCAAGCGGTACTCGAAACCGTCAAGTTACTGACAGATTTGGGTCACGATGTCGAACCTGGATGCCCAGATTTTACAGGTTTAATCGAACCGTTTACCGCAATTTGGCAGTCTGGGGCCGCTGCAAGTGGTATTCCAGGCCCTGCTTTGGAACCCATGAATCGCTGGCTGTTAGAAAGAACTATTTCCGCTGGGGAATATTTGCGGGCGGTGAATCAAATGCAGGTTATTTCACGGCGGATTGTGGGATTCTTTGAAAAATTTGATGTGTTAGTTTTGCCGACTTATATGCACTCCACAATCCGGGTTGGCGAGTGGGCTGATTTGAGTTTTGAAGAAACTTTGCAGCGCATCATTAATTGGATTGCTCCTTGTCCGCCATTTAATGCTAGCGGTTTGCCTGCGATCGCACTTCCTGCTATTTTAGATAACAACGGTTTGCCCGTGGGCATTCAAATTATCGGGCGGCCGGCGGCGGAAGCAACTTTAATTGCTTTAGCGGCGCAGATGGAAGCGGCAAAACCTTTCCCCGTTTTAGATTTTAAATAGGGAAGAGCAAGGGATAAAAGCACGTTTCCCTTTTTTAGGGATATGCCAAATCAGGATTTGTGCGCGGGTAACTAGAAATCCGGTTTGAGGCAGAAAATTATAGTAAGCCAACCCATATTTTACCAATAAACCCAGTTGCTCCCGCCCACTCCTACTTATTACCAATTACGCTGTAATTTATTGATAATACCTCTTTAGATTGATAGACATTTTGATTATTTCCTTTTAAATATGGTAGCAGTTCGCTGCCAATATTTAGGGTGAAATTCATGTTAACTTCCGGCCCGATTACCGCTCCCGTTCCCGTTTTTCTAGTTCTTTTAGCAATCATGCTACTCGCGCCGCTGTTATTTGAGCGCTTGCGACTGCCGGGAATAGTCGGTTTAATTATTGCTGGCGTAATTGTTGGGCCCAACGGTCTCAATTTGTTGCAACGGGACGCTACTATTGTTTTGTTAGGTACTGTAGGATTGCTGTTTTTGATGTTCCTAGCGGGACTGGAAACTAGCCTCGATGACCTCAAACTCAATGCAGACAAAGCTGTCATATTTGGGTTGGCCACTTTTTCGCTACCGATGATATTGGGGACAGGAGCGATGCTGCTGTTAGGATATAGCTGGCTGGCTGCAATTTTAGTCGCTTCTTGTTTTGCTACGCATACACTTTTAGCGCTGCCAATTCTCACCAAATTGGGATTGATGCGAACTCAGACTATTACTACGACTTTGGGGGGAACTTTAATTACGAATGTGTTGGGACTGTTGGTGCTGGCAATTGTTGTCAAAGCTTTTAAAGGAAATCTCACTCTCGATTTTTGGCTGTTTCTAATTCCCTCTCTTGCTATCTACACTTTTGCTACTTTGTGGGGAGTTCCCAAAATCGGTCGCTGGTTTTTTAAGAAATTCGGACACGACGAAAATGCCGAATTTATATTTGTATTGGCGACCCTATTTCTAGTTTCTTACGCAGCAGAACTAATTGAAATTGAGGCAATTATTGGTGCATTTTTATCGGGAATTGCCATTACTCAAATTATTCCCAAAATGAGTCCCCTGATGAATCGAATTGAGTTTATTGGCAATACGCTGTTTGTCCCGTTTTTTCTGATTTCTGTGGGGATGTTAATTGACCCGCTAATTTTGGTAAAGCAGCCGCAGTCTTTGTTGGTGGCGGCGGTGATGATTTTAGCAGAGGTGGTGAGCAAGTTTTTGGCAGCTTGGATACCGGGGAAATTATTTCGTTTTGAGTTTCCCAACATTATGGTAATGTTCGGTCTTTCTGTTGCTCAAGCTGCTTCTACTTTGGCTGCGATTACGGTTGCTTTCGAGATAAAATTGGTCGATCGCGTAACGGTGAACGGCATCATTGCCATGATTTTAGTAACTTGTGTCGCTTCTCCTTGGATTGTATCTCGTTGGGGTCAAGAAATGCAGCCGCCGGGGTCGAGTTTGCCGGCTGCTACTTCGGGAAAGCATTCATGGGGAGAGCGAGTTTTAGTGCCTGTTGCTAATCCGAATACGGAAGATAATTTGCTACGTTTGGCTTTGATTTTAGCAAAAACATCTCAGGGAACTTTGCTGCCACTGCATATTTTGTCCGATCGCGGGGAAGCAATTTCACCTGCAGATAAAATGCAGCAAACTCAACTTTTGACGGCTGCGGAAACTGTGGCCCATGCTGCTGCTTGTGCGGTTGAACCGATCGCGAGGATAGATGATGCGATCGATCGCGGAATTCTGCGGAGTGCAACCGAACGCGAGGCTAGTTTAATAGTTTGCGGTTGGAAGGGATTTTCCACGACGCGCGACAATTTTTTTGGCAGCATCATTGATACTGTGATCAGGCGATCGCCCGTACCCGTACTGATTGCTCGATTTCCCGATCCTCTCCAGAATACAGCCAGAGTTATTTTGGCGGTAACTGACAGCGAGTTGACGCGGTTTGGATTTCAGGAAACCGTGGATATTGCTAAGAGTTTGGCCGACGAACTCAAGGCGACTTTGCAAGTGTTGTTGGTGGCGACACAACGGGAGAAAAGCAACAAAAGTGCGGCGGAGGTGGAAATTCTTTCTGAGATACCAGTAAATCGGGTGCGGGGAAATTTTATCAAGCTAGTTTCGCAGAATTTGTTAGAACACGATTTGCTGATTTTAACAACCATTTCTCAGCAACAGAATTTGTGGGACAAACCGGGAACTCTCAAAGAACCGGAAGCGCTCGCCCGGACTCACCAAAATATTTCGATGCTTGTTGTTTATTTTCCTGTATCTTGAGGAATATTTTAACCGCAGATTACGTTATGAATCTGCATTCATCTGCGGTTAAAATTTTAGGATTAAAGCCAAGTGGCAAATTAAACAAAGGTATGTAGTTGCGCTTTATCGCTCGTTCTTAGCTGAGGTAAGAGCGCTAAAGCGCCACTACAAACCTAAAATGTTAGCCCTATTTGTGACAATTGTGTAAGTCTTATATTTAATCCTAATCTAACGGAATTGCTAGCAAAATTTCCGCACCTTTGTGCGGTTCGGGAATACACTAGAGCGCTCTTTTCACTCGCACAGTTTGTATTTTTTGCCCTGCCCATTAAAAAAATCTTCAACTCATCATCATTAGCACCCGCACAAGAAGTGCACTTAAGTACGGAATGTGCGATCGGCAAGTAAATATGCGTAGAGGCTTTGCCGATCGCACTCCGATGGAGGCAATTTCTCGGCATCTAGAACAATATCTCGGTATCTGGGAGAATTTTGAGAATATGGTGATCTATCCTCTCTAGTTCAATAAGGTAAAAATGAGCATCAGACCAAATTTCAGATGGTTTTCTTCAGTGGCGAGTGTTTTGGGTTCGATTTCGATCGGCCCTTTGAGCGGCGCGACATCCTCTGTAAAAGCTGCAGAAACGGTTGTTGTCCGCAAAGGTATTTTAGAATCGTCAATATCGGTTGCGGATTTGCGCGAACTCGCAGAAACAGGAAAAGTCCCCGCCAAACTGCAAGCTTATGCCAATCTCCTGTCTGAGGAACAGCGGGGTAAAATTTTTCGGGCGCTGCAAGCGAAAATTCCCCTAAATGTAGTCGGCCTGAGCAACTTGCTAAATACGGGCATCGGCACTGCCATCCTGACGGATTTGACTACAGTGATACCCAGGCGCGACGGTGGGGGTGTGGAAGCGCTGCGAGCCGCTCTGGTGCAGGGAGCAAACGCGCCGGAAGGCTTATCGGTATTGAGTTTTATTGAATCTTATCCGAGTTCGCGGGTCGTGGTGGATCTCGATCGAGCTTTCACAGTTTTGGGAAATATGAACGCAAGTTTTTGGCAAACTCAGCGCTTTATGGCGGCAATAGCACCTCAGTTAGCAGCGGTTAAACCCGCGTTTAAGCTGCCTTTCGATCCAACCCAGTCCGGCCCTAATTTCGTGCAGGTACGGGCGCTAGATTTGAACGATAGCGCCCGCAATCGACCTATTCCAGTTGATGTGTATTGGTCGGAAGCTGCGACAGCCGACAAACCGACGATCGTCTTTTCTCACGGGTTGGGTTCCGTCCGCACGGATTTGCGCTACTTAGCCGAGCATTTGGCGTCTCACGGCTATGTGGTAGCAGCTTTAGAACATCCGGGAAGCAATGAAACGAATACCAATGCTGCGATCGCGGGTAAGTGTCCCTTGCTAGCTCCTCAAGAGTTTTTAGATCGTCCCAAAGACATCAGTTTTGTACTCGACGAACTGACAAAATTGAACGAAACTGATGATAATTTGCAGGGGAAAATGGCGATCGACCGATCGGTAATAATTGGCTATTCTTTCGGCGGCGCTACAGCCTTGTCCTTGGCGGGTGCCGAACTGCAATTGAGCGGACTCAAACAGCGGTGTCAGGGGGATTTGATTGGGTTCAGCTTAGGCGAAGGCATTCAGTGCGCGGCGGCCGGATTGCCCGAAGAACGGTATCAATTGCGGGATGCGAGGATTAAAAGGGCGATCGCCATGAATCCCATAACATCATTACTCTTTGGAGAAACGGGTTTGAGTTCAATTCAAATTCCCACATTAATAGTAGCATCTTCTGCGGACAAAACCACTCCCGCCTTAGCAGAACAAATTGCCGGATTTCCAAAGATTCCATCTCCCAAATGGCTAGTCGGTTTTGTAGGAGGAACCCACTTAAGCGTCAAAGATCCGAGTACAACTTTAAACCAAGTTCACAGACCTAGCACAGTAATTACCGGCGATGAAGTTGTTGGCGACCAAGCTGCTAGCATACGCAATTATATTAAAGCTGTAAGTTTGGCTACTGTCGCTCAACTAACTGCAGAAGCTGACAAATATGCAGTTTTTCTAACACCAGAATACGCGCAATTTGCTTCCACATCGACAATCCCGGTGCGGCTAGTAACAGAAATTTCCCCGGAAATTAATACAGTCGTGCAAACTTTTATTCAAGGGAATAAGTAGTGATTAGTCATTAATCATTAGTGATTAGTCATCAGCTAATAACTAATGATTAAGACTTGTAGTCATATCAAACAAGGTGATCGAAATTATACTTAAGGACTGAAAAATAAATAACTTGATGGATTGTCGGGTATAATCAAAAACAGCGCCCTGATTGCTATTTTCTCTAAAA
>NZ_JAUBSA010000123.1:0-9491 GCF_036702115.1 Microcoleus sp. LAD1_D5
TATATTGCCGAGGAGAACTCGAATTCACTCATCTTTCTAAATGCTGTTTTCTCACTTTTTCAGCAAGCCCTATTTAGCGGCAATATTTCTGAATTTTTATCCTATGATAGCCTAGTTTTAGGAGACTTAGAATATTTATTGCACCAACATTTTCAGCGCTTGTCAGACTCCGAAAAACAAGTAATGTCCTGGTTGGCAAATCAAATCAAAGCAGTCGAAATATCCAAAAAACCAGCCCTTCTGGAATTATCCCCTTCAGAATTCCTCAAAGCCGTCGAATCCTTGAGACGGAGGTTATTAATCGAAAAAGTCCAAAAGGGCGATCGCACCCTCTTCACAGTCCAACCAGCGATCGCAGAATACATAAAAACCAACATCAAATAACTTCAAAACCTCCAACTATAAAAACTATCGCCCTTCTACATAAAAGAGTGATAGCCTGTTTTTTGGGGAAGTGATCTCGCTTTAAATCAATATTCAAGCAAACAGCAAGTTTTCTACTAGAGTTTTAGGTTTTGGGATAGATTTACCATCTACCTGATATTCTTCAACTAAAAGCTCTAATACCTCTATTGCATTTTGCAAAGCTTCTTCGTAGGTATCTCCATGAGTGTGGAACTGCTGAGATGGAAAATCAGGTAAGTGAACGAGGTAGCAGTTATCTTCATCCGACCATTGAATAACAATTATATAAGGTAATTTCATGATTCAGGTTCCTCTTCTTCAATTGCTTTCAATATTCCAATTTTTCGATTTACTTCTCTCTCTAAATACAGTTTCGCATCATCGCCATCATTTCCAGCAAGGGTAATTGGTTCATGATAGTAGTAAAGGATGAACCCATCTTGTAGGGCTGCCTTTTGCCGAACGATAAGTAAACCCAGCTTTTAGCAGCAGGCTTTTGAGTTCTCGAATCTTTTTGGGCATAAGCAGACATTAAAATTGTGGCAAGGTGACGGAAATACTTTAATCATATTCCAGAAAGTAGGGTTTGTCCAAACGGACCCTACTACATGAATTTGAATTAGTTTCAGCATCAATCCGCGTTCATCAGCCGTTAGAAAATAAAAACATTCAACTTTCAGCAAAACCCCAATCCAAAAACTCCAATTTAGCCTAAAATTAAAAATACTGACTAGCCAACAATGCCCTATGTTTGAAGCCCTCGCCGATCGACTCGAATCCACCTGGAAAAAACTGCGCGGACAGAATAAAATCTCCGAGTCCAATATCCAAGACGCCCTCAAAGAAGTCCGCCGCGCCCTCCTGGAAGCCGATGTCAACCTCCAAGTCGTCAAAAACTTCATCGGAGAGGTAGCGGCAAAAGCACAAGGCGCAGAAGTCGTCTCAGGCGTCCGTCCCGACCAACAATTCATCAAAATCGTCCACGACGAACTCGTCCGCGTCATGGGGGAAACCAACGTACCCCTCGCCACCGCCGACTCCGGGCCCACAGTTATCCTGATGGCCGGTTTGCAAGGAACCGGGAAAACCACAGCTACCGCTAAACTAGCGCTGCACCTCCGCAAACAAAATCGTACCGCACTGCTAGTCGCAACCGACATTTATCGACCAGCCGCGATCGACCAATTGCTGACCCTGGGCAAACAAATCGACGTACCCGTATTTGAATTAGGCAAAGACATTGACCCCGTAGAAATTGCCCGCCAAGGCATCGAACACGGCAAACAAATCGGCATTGATACCATCATCGTCGATACAGCAGGCCGCCTGCAAATTGACCAAGACATGATGGCAGAATTGGCCCGTATCAAACAAACAGTAGAACCCCACGAAACGCTGTTAGTTGTTGATGCCATGACCGGCCAAGAAGCAGCAAATTTAACCCGCACCTTTCACGAACAAATCGGCATTACCGGCGCAATCTTAACCAAATTAGACGGTGATAGTCGCGGCGGTGCAGCCTTATCCGTGCGACAAATATCCGGCGCGCCGATTAAATTTGTCGGCGTCGGCGAAAAAGTGGAAGCCTTGCAACCATTTTATCCCGATCGCATGGCATCGAGAATACTCGGCATGGGCGATGTCTTAACGCTAGTAGAAAGAGCGCAAGAAGAATTTGACATCGCCGACGCCGAGAAAATGCAAGAGAAAATGCTCACGGCAAAGTTTGACTTTACCGACTTTCTCAAGCAAACCAGACTGTTAAAAAATATGGGTTCCCTCGGCGGCATCATGAAAATGATTCCGGGGATGAACAAACTCTCAGATGAACAAATGCGGCAGGGAGAAGTGCAGCTAAAACGCACCGAAGCCATGATTAATTCGATGACAGTTGAAGAACGCCGCAACCCCGAACTTTTAGCAAGTTCTCCATCCCGCCGCCGCCGCATTGGCAAAGGCGCCGGCTACGCTGAAAACGACGTAACTAAGCTGGTGAGCGATTTTCAGAAAATGCGTACTATGATGCAGCAAATGAGTCAAGGCAACTTCGCGGGCATGGGAGGATTGCCGGGAATGCCCGGAATGGGTGGCCCCGGAATGCAGCCCGGTTCCCGCGGCTATATGGGTGCCCAGCAGAAGAAGAAAAAGAAAAAAGATAAGCCAAAAAAAGGTTTCGGACAGTTGTAAAAAGTGGGGGCTGGTTTCACTAAATAATGGGCTACCACCGATAATCTCGTAAACCAGCCCCCACCCACCCCGATATTCCTTTATTAGTATTGGTGGAAGATGTAATAACTATTAAACTTTAACTCTTTTCTTGTTGCCAGTTTATAAGTAAAAAAGCCTGTAATTAAATATGGTACAAACAATTACTCAATCAGAAACCATATCTATAGAATTGCCAAACGCGATCGGGCTTCTTGTCAGTAGCGAGCAATTCGAGGCCCTAGCATTGGCAAATCCCGACTTGAGATTAGAGAGAACCGCACAAGGAGAATTAATCGTGAATCCACCCACCGGAGGAGAATCAGGCCAGAGAAACCTTAGTATCAGTACGCAACTCGGCAACTGGTGCGAAGCACACGAGGATTTAGGAGAAGGTTTTGACTCTTCTACTGGATTCATTCTCCCCAATGGTGCTCGCCGTTCTCCCGACGCTTCCTGGGTGAGTCGAACTCGCTGGGAGGCACTAACTCCAAAACAGCGCCAAGGCTTTGTTCCCCTGTGTCCAGACTTTGTAGTAGAATTGCGTGAAGCGAAGCTATCCCGTAGGGAATCGGCATCAGACAGTCTCTCCACCCTTCAAACTAAGATGCGGGAATACATCGACAACGGCGCAAGATTGGGCTGGTTGATTGACCCGCAAAATTGGCAGGTAGAGATTTATCGACAACAAGTAGAAGTAGAAATATTAATCAATCCTGCTGAGTTATCCGGGGAAGACGTATTACCAGGATTTGTGTTGAATTTAAGGCGAGTGTGGCGTTAGATAGGTTTTGATACCAAATCCGCACAATCCCAGATTCCGCACCCCCCAACGGACAGCATACACTGCAAGAGTGCGACTCGAAGTCGATCGTCCGAGACAATAGTGAATCAAAATATCGGAAATTCTGTGTTACTGAGCATAAACCCGTTAGGAATTCCTAAAAATTAACGTTCGGGCATGAGGTAAATTTTATTAATTCATAAAATATCAAAATCCCACCCAAACTAACTCTTGATTTCCAGCAGAATTGAGTTCGCATGATGAGAGTAGACTTTTGGGCCTTTCCCACAAGAGATTCATAAAATTTATTGCGGCCAAACTAGATGGGAGGCCAGCTTACTAGCCCTACTTTTAAGCCTAATAGTTCGGTTGCCTTGAAGCTGTCTACAGGCTGAGAAAATAAATATCCTTGCCCCAACTCACACCCCAACTCTCGCAGTTTCTGTAGCTGTGTTGGCGTTTCTATGCCTTCTGCCACGATATCCATACCTCGGCTGCGAGCCAGCGTCACAATTGTCTGGATAATTTCTACGCCACTGTTGTTTGCCCCAATGCGGCTGACAAAAGAGCGGTCAATCTTTAAGGTATCAATGGGAAACTCGTGTAAGCGGCTTAAAGAAGAGTAACCGGTGCCAAAGTCATCGATACACAACTGAATGCCTAGAGCTTTTAGCTGCTTCAACATCTTTTCTTCCCTGGATACTGTTTCTAAAATGCAACTTTCAGTAATCTCTAGTTTTAGACAGTAACTGGGAATGCCAGTCTGCTGCAAAATGTCCTCAATTCGATTGAGTAGGTTTACTTGCTTGAGCTGCACGCCGGAAAGATTGACATTAATCGCCAAGGGAGGTGTTTGGGGAAACTGTTGCTGCCAAATACTGATCTGGTGACAAGCTTCCTGCAAAACCCACCACCCTAGTTCATTGATCAAACCAGTTTCTTCAGCCACAGGGATAAACTCGGCAGGCGGGTAGATAATGCCAGATGCGTGATGCCAGCGCACCAAAGCTTCAAAGCCATTCAGTTGCCCCGTAGAAAGGGAGACAATGGGCTGGTAGTGAACGCAAAATTCTTGTAGTGCGATCGCCCTTCTCAAGTCGTTTTCCAACTGCAAGCGCGCCATCGCAACAGTTTGCATCGCTGGATCGAAAATTTCGTAACGCCCTCTGCCTTGAGTTTTAGCATAATACATGGCGATATCGGCATCTCTGAGCACGTCTTCTGGGCGATCGTAACCCATTGCGCTAACGATAATTCCAATGCTGATCTCGGTAAATACTTCATAATCATTCAAATTAAACGGCTGCCTTAATTGATTTTGGATGCGTTCAGCCACCCTGTTTGGTTCATCAATATCTTGAATATCTTCCAGCAAAATCACAAATTCATCTCCTCCAAACCGGGCAACTGCATCTGTATGACGTAAACAAACTTGCAGTTGACGAGCAACGCTTTTTAGTAATTGATCCCCAACCAAATGTCCCAGGCTATCATTGACGACTTTAAAGCGATCGAGGTCAATAAATAGCACTGCATATAGATAATCTTCACGTCTGTACGAAAAGTCGATCGCCTGTTGCAGCCGATTCATAAACCAAGCGCGGTTAGGCAAAGCCGTTAGCGCATCGTGAAAAGCATCATGTCCTAATTTTTCTTCCCTTTGCAACAACTGAACTTGAGCCTCTTGAAGCTCGTTGACGGCTTGTCTAAGTTCAGCCGTTTGAGAAGCCACCCGTTGCTCTAACTCAGAAGTGAGTTTCTGCAAAGCCGCTTCCGCCTCTCTTCGCGCTTCAATTTCTTCTTTCAGAAGCACATTTTGCTCTTCCAGCGTCTTGGTCAAATTTCGCAGTCTCAGGTGTAGTTGCACGCGGGCTAAGACTTCTTCTTGCTGAAAGGGTTTAGTGATATAATCTACTGCCCCCATTGACAGACCTTTAACCTTATCCACGCGATCGGTAAGAGCTGTCATAAAAATCACAGGAATATCTTTTGTTGCCACCGATGCTTTTAAGCGGTAGCAGGTTTCAAACCCATCTATCCCCGGCATCATCACATCTAACAATATGATATTTGGCGAAACTTCTTGTAACTTATCAATAGCACTTTCCCCATCCTTAGCCACTAAAACCTTGAAGCCTGACTCCTTCAAAAAATCGAACAGAAGTTTTAGGTTATTCGGGCTATCATCAACAATCAAAATTACATTATCGTTTGATTTCAACATTTTATTCTCCAAAATGTGTTTTTACAAAGGCTAGTAGTTCTTTCTCTTCAAAATTTTTGGCAAATTGCAACAACTTATTAGCAAACAGATGATAGTTGCCGTTTATTTGCTTGAGTCTATTAGCTTCCTGCTCAACCACTTCAATATCGCCGATTCGAGCTGCATTAAACAGCGTTACAAGCTCTGTTGATGGCGGGATCGTAAGCTCACCACTTTGAACATTTAATAAATTAGTGAAACCTTCCCGCTGTTCGTTCTCTAAATCAGCAGGTTGCTCGTAAATCCATTCTATTTGCAAGTAAATCTTTAATAATTCCAGCAATTCGTCTACTTCGATAGGCTTTGACAGAAACTCGTTACAACCTGCTTCGTGGCTATTTTGGCGATCGAAGTTAAACACGCTGGCGCTGGATGCTATCAATATGACATCTTTAAACTCTGGTGATTGTCGCAAGCGTCGCGACATTTCAAATCCATCCATTACTGGCATCACTAAGTCTGTAATAATCAGATCGGGGTTAAACTCAGCAGCTTTAGCTAAACCCTCTGTTCCATTACAAGCTTCCATGATTTGAAAACCTAGTGGTTCTAAAATATTTCTCAGAAAAGAGCGATTTTCTAATCGATCGTCTACTAGCAGAATTTTATTTTTATTTCCTTTAAATCCAGTTAAATTCATTGAAAAATTGCTCGAAGTGGGCTCAATATATTCAGATGATTTAGTCAACTCTAAATCTAGAGAAAAAATGCTGCCTTGACCTAGTATACTCTCGACTTTTATTTCGCCTCCCATCATTTCAACAATTTTCTGTGCGATGGCTAATCCTAACCCAGTGCCTTCTGCCTTCTGTTGGCTATTTCCAACTTGTTCAAACGGTAAAAATATTTTTTCTAACTGTTCGGGTGCCATTCCCACCCCAGTATCTTGGATATGGAAACGAATTTTAGTAAGTGAGGATTGGTCAGAGTCTTCCCCGTTACCTATTACGCCTACCTTGAAAATAACACCTCCTTTTTGTGTAAATTTAATAGCATTGCCCAAAAGGTTAATCAAAACTTGGCGCAGTCGTTTTTCATCAGCATTAACAGCGTTAGGAAGTTGATTTAATACTTGATAATTAAAGGTAATTTCTTTTTGTTCAGCTCGGATGCGACACATTTCCACAACTCCCATCAGAAAAAAAGGAAAATTAAAAGCTGAACTGTAAAGTTCCATTTTACTGGCTTCAATTTTAGAAATATCTAAAATATCGTTAATCAGGGTGAGTAAGTGCGAACCACATTGGTGAATAATTTGGATAGCATCTTTTTGTTTAGGAGTGGTAGTTTTATCGCGTTCCATAATTTGAGCGTATCCTAGAATTCCGTTCAGGGGGGTGCGAAGTTCATGGCTCATGTTCGCGAGGAATTCGCTCTTGGCATGATTAGCCGTATCAGCAGCAACTTTTGCCTCTTTTAGCTCACTTGTCCGTTCTTCTACTCGATTTTCTAGCTCTAAGTTGGTCTTTTCTAAAGCCGCAAAAGACTCGCGCAATTGCCGTGCCATTTGGTTAAAAGATTGAGCCAGACTTCCCAGTTCATCGATGCTATTGACATCTACTTTTTGGTCTAATTCACCGCTAGCGATCGCTTTACTCGCTTGACTTAACCGAAAAATCGGATGGGTAATCCACCGGGAAGCAAGGATTCCTAACAACGTCGCTAGCACGAGCGCTAAAACGCAGAGTAAGATAGTGCTGCGGGTATTGGCATTAATTTGCTCCATAAAGTCGGCTTCTGGAACGACAACAACAATCAGCCAATCAAGACCTCGACCATCTTGGAATGGAGATACTTGCACGAATTCCCGCTGACCATCTAGGATGAAGTCTAGTTGCTGGTTGCTATCAATTTTGGTGAAGTTACCAAAGCGTTCTATTAAATGTTGCGCTGTACCCTTGATCAAAGGTACGCTGCTTTCAATCGCTTGTAATCTTTGCGTTTTTTTGATATTTTTGGTTTTAATAAATGGCTGTTCGGTGGTGGATGAAGCTACTAGCAAGCCAGAGCGTTCTATGATGAAAGTCTTTCCCGATTTACCAATTTTTAAAGTGTGGAGAAAATCGCTGATTTTTGAGAGAAAGAGATCGGTACTTACAACTCCTCTAAAAGTACCATTTTTATCGTAAACAGGTTGGCTAGCGGAGATTCCTAGGCTAGGTTGAATATAATATTGATAAATTTTATTCCATTGGGGTTTCCCTGCAACTTTTGCGGCTTTATACCAGGGTCGAATGCGGGGATCGTAGTCTGGGTAGGTTTCCTTAAACTGAGTCGAGTTACCCTCTCTATCTGCCCTGATGATCGTATTAATAAAATTAGTAGATCGATCAGTTATTTCAATAACAACGCTGCCATCATCCTTATATCCAGCACCCGCATATTCTTTTCTTTCCCCTCCAAAACTGATGTAACTAACGGTGGAAAATTGCTTGAGTTGCCAGAAGAAGTAACTTCTCATCGAACCCATATTGTCTGGATTCCATAATCCAAAGCGGCCAATGGCATCGACGCTGATGGCATTGATCAAATGGGGCGTTTCCAAGTAAGTGTTTAATTGTTGATTGATGCGGGCGACTACCTCCGTTCGTAATTGGCTAGTAACGTTGTTGACGGCTGTTTTGCCGTTGCGTAGCGAGAGCCAACCTGTCAGTCCCACAGCGGCAAAGATTTGCAGGACAAATGGTACGACTAAGACGAGGCGCAGGGGGATTTTTTGAGAGCTTTTTGCCAGTTCATTCTCACTTGCGGTTAGTGTCATGGCGGAGTCATTTTAGTATTTGGATTGTTTCAATAACAACAGTCGCTCACCCTTGGTCATTTAAAGTCAGCTCTAGGAAAATTATTGATTCCGTCTCTCTTGAACGCCAATTGGTTTAATGATATCTTATGGTTGAATAACCGGGCTGAAATGAGCTGCTAAGACTGATACAGTTTGCAAATTTATGAAAGAAAACAGCTCCCCCATTTGAGACGGAATCTCCATAAATGTCAAATGTGCTATATTTTGCTTGGGGTTGTAGTGTGAGCCTACCTGCCCATTTCATGGATATTGAGTACACCTTCATTCACTTGTAGGTCTTGACCTCAATACTAATTGATCTAAGCATACAATTATAGTCAGGACTTACGAACTATAGGGCCTGAAACCCAGCTTTCCCGTGATGCCCTGAAAAAAAGGGGGCACTTGAAAGCCATCTTGGAAGGAGGTTTTGGAGGTTCTATGCGTAAGTCCTAAGCTTACGCTAAATTGCGCTTTTTTTGCAACGGGATCTCTGGCCCGTCCCACAAGGGTTCTCAAATAGAGGAAATGGCAACCTAGATGCACAATAGCTTAATAGTCGATCGTCCACAGTGCCTCAATCAACCCTCAACTCAAAACTTTGACGCAGTGACAAGCAGGTTAAAAGCAAAGCTGCGTCAAGGTTTTGAGTTAATTGACCAAGCGAAAATATTTTTGCGGGCGTGAGTCAATAAAAGAGAGTGGCGAGAGCCCTTGAATCAGGTTCAAGGCGAGCTTGGACGATCTTATGAGTCAATAAGCCTGTCAATAATCCCGTATCTTTTTTGACGTTCAGGGGCTTTAATGCTTTTAGCATCAAAGTTCCAGAGGCGTTGTCACCCCGTCAAGTATTTTAACTTATTACTGTCTCGGACGATCGGCTTCGATCCGCTCTTGCAGTGTATGCTGCCCGTGGGGAGGTGCGGAATGTCGGTTAATTATTCACAATCAAACTGGGTTGTAGTAAGGAACTTTAGTCCAATGGCACTGAAAAAGGCTTAATCACGCCCGCAGTTTAGCTTTCAAGACAGAGCGAGGTTCCTGCATTCGAG
>NZ_JAUBSA010000124.1:0-6677 GCF_036702115.1 Microcoleus sp. LAD1_D5
GCCCTTCAAGTGGACTTATAAGGGTAAAGTATTAGCGGTTTAGTGGGTATTCTATTTTCGCCGAGCTGTACTAGTCACGTCAATTTCCACAACTAAATCTGGCGGCGGATCTTGATTGAGATCGATTTGTTCTTTGTCCCAAACCACATCCTCATTTTCGATATAGTAGCACTGATCCGGTTCCAAACCGCGAGCCAAATCCTCCCGCCTGCAAGTTAGAGAACCCAAACTGCAAATTTCAACATTCAATTCATCACTCACGCTTTCTACAAAACGTCCCAAGATTTTTTTGTACTTTTCGTGGGGGGCTGATGGAGTCATAATTTCTAAATTTCCGCGATCGTAAGTCAGGCGAATTCCTCTCTGTTGGGCTAACTCATTCACTAGGGATTCGTAAGTTTTCCAGCTAATGTTTTTCAGCAGAATTCCGCTACTTTGACTCGGGATCAGGGTGGCTGTCATGGCTACCTGCCTAGCTTTTAAATTATTGATTGTATATTAGCAAACATTATCTTGATTGATGCGCGATCGCCCTTTGAGAGAGACTTTTGAAGGGAGCATCTCTTTCGGAGAGTAAAAAGCATTTGTGAGGAGTGCGAGCGGGACGTTGGCTAGGTTGTATATCCCTAGCGAGTTCTCACACCGAACACTCCTGCGAAAATAAAATTGGGATACTTCCATTGACCAATGTTAAAAACTAGATTTTTCTAGTTTTTAACATCGGTGATTGACTGCGACAAATCACTTCGTCGCAGTCAATACATTACTTCGCGGCTTGACGCTCTTTTGCCGCCTTGATCACTTCTTCAGCGATGTTATTCGGACAAGGAGCATAGTGCGAGAAGGACATGGAAAACTGGCCGCGCCCAGAGGTCATAGTACGCAAGTCGCTAATGTAACCAAACATTTCGCTCAACGGTACATCTGCCTTGATCCGTGCTCCTGTTTGTCCTGTCTCCTGAGATTTCATCATCCCCCGGCGGCGGTTGAGGTCGCCGATCACGTCGCCCATGTAATCATCTGGAGTGAATACATCGACATTCATAATCGGTTCGAGCAACTGAGGCCCCGCTTTCGGCAGAGACTGCCGATAGGCTGCTTTGGCAGCAATTTCAAAGGCCATTGCTGACGAGTCAACGGGGTGGAAACCGCCTTCTAGAAGCGTGAATTTCAAGTCCAAGCAGGGGAATCCGGCCAAGACGCCTTTGTCGATGCAGCTTTCAAAGCCTTTTTCGACGGCTGGCCAATATTCTCTCGGCACGCTACCACCGGTCACTTTTGACTCAAACTGGAAGCCACTTCCCACCTCACCAGGCTCGATCACATAGCCGATTTTGGCAAATTGACCGGAACCACCTGATTGCTTTTTGTGGGTGTATTCGTCTTCGAGGCGCTTGGTAATCGACTCGCGGTAGGCCACTTGTGGTTCGCCGACTTCTACTTCGATGCCGTGGGTGCGCTTGAGAATGTCTACTTTGATGTCGAGGTGTAACTCGCCCATCCCCTTGAGAATCATTTCGCCGCTTTCTTGATCCGTCACCATGTGGAAGGATGGGTCTTCTTGCACCATCTTGGTGAGGGCTGCTCCCATTTTTTCTTCGCCACCTTTTTGTTTCGGTTTGACCGAAATCGAAATAACGGGATCAGGGAATACCATCGGCTCTAGGGTTGCGGGATTTTTGGGGTCGCAGATGGTGTGTCCGGTGCGGACGTTTTTCATACCGACGATCGCCACAATGTCCCCGGCTTGGGCCGATTCAATTTCTTCGCGAGAGTTGGCGTGCATTTCCACCAAACGGCTGATGCGCTCGGTTTTGCCTGTGGCGGTGTTGAGTACGGTGTCGCCCTTGGACAGAGTACCGGAGTACAAGCGTGTGAAGGTTAGAGCGCCGTAGCGATCGTCCATGATCTTAAACGCGAGTGCCCGCAATGGTCTGTTGGGATCGACGAGCGCAAACTCGCCGGTTTCCTCGCCATCGAGATCGACTTCTGGCTGCGGTGTGACTTCCATCGGGTTTGGCAGGTAGTCAACTACGGCATCAAGAACCAACTGCACGCCCTTGTTTTTAAACGATGAGCCACAGTAGGTGGGGAAAAATGCCCGATCGCGAGTACCTTTGCGAATACAGCGCTTGAGGTCATCAATACTCGGTTCATTGCCTTCGAGATATTGTTCCATCAGAGCGTCGTCTTGCTCTACGGCCAGTTCGATCAACTGTTCGCGCCAAGTTTCGACATCATCGACCATATCGGCGGGGACATCTTTAATTTCGTAGTTCATCGGATCGCCGGAGTCATCCCAGATCCAGGCTTTGCGGGTCAGCAAATCGACTACGCCACAAAACTTTTCTTCTATGCCGATCGGCAATACCATTACCATCGGTTTAGCGCCAAGGATTTTATCGACTTGCTTGACAACGCGGTAAAAATCTGCACCGGTGCGATCGAGCTTGTTGATGTAGATGACGCGAGCCACTTTGGAATCGTTAGCGTAGCGCCAGTTGGTTTCAGATTGCGGTTCAACTCCACCCGAACCGCAGAACACACCAATGCCACCATCGAGAACCTTCAAAGAACGGTAAACCTCGATCGTAAAATCGACGTGTCCCGGAGTATCAATGATGTTGAGCTGATGATCGTTCCAGAAGCAGGTG
Source organism: Microcoleus sp. LAD1_D5 (assembly GCF_036702115.1). Classification (NCBI taxonomy): domain Bacteria; kingdom Bacillati; phylum Cyanobacteriota; class Cyanophyceae; order Oscillatoriales; family Microcoleaceae; genus Microcoleus; species Microcoleus sp. LAD1_D5. The sequence continues at coordinate 2,655 of NZ_JAUBSA010000124.1, forward strand.
GTAGCAGCGGACTGAATCGTAATCCCGCGCTCTTGCTCCTGTTCCATGAAGTCAGTAGTCGCCGCGCCTTCGTGAACTTCACCAATTTTGTGGATTTTGCCTGTCAGTTTCAGGATTCTTTCTGTTGTGGTGGTCTTGCCAGCATCTACGTGGGCGAAGATGCCAATATTTCGATAACGAGTGAGATCTTTCATAATTACTGTTGAGATTAAATTCGACGAACCGTCGGCGACCACCTGCAAGCGTAACCAGCGAGGAATCAATGTTGCCTTAGGCGCCAGTACAGGCTAGATTTCCTTTCCCCTGTTTCTGGCAGAACTATCTTAATTTTGACACTTTCCCGTCATTCCTGCGAAGGATTTTTGGTTTAATCAGTACGGGAATCCTTACAATTCATAAAAATACCCTAGACCAAGGGAAAAATTTTCTGTGAAAGTTAGGTTGGGTTCAGAAAGTAGGTTGGGTTGAGGCAGGCGTACCCAACAAATTCTTGTTTTTGACGCTTCGCTCAACTTGATATTTTGCACCATTCTCAGCAAAACGGTATAAAGCGGGTTTTCCTGACAAAAAACCTCAGCTTTTACGTGACTTTGTGGCAAGAAACCCGGTTTCTGACATTAAATAGGTAGGTGCAAATAAATCAGCCTACGGGGAGAGGGTGGGTGAGTGCAGCAATAAACTGCCGACTTTGATAGATATTCGCTTAACCTGCGACTACAAAATATTATTAAAAACCCCGTTGCTGCGTCCAAAACTATCTAAGTCAAAATCGACCCGCTCATCATCCGCTGATATCTCCGCTCCAATTCATCCCGCACCACCGGCCATTGATTCAAACTTTCATCATTATCAATTACCATTTGAGCCGCCGCCCTCGCCAACTCCAAAACCTCCTGATCCTCCACCAAACTCGCCAAAGCAAAATCTGGCAAACCCGACTGCCGAGTTCCCAAAACCTGACCAGGCCCGCGCAATCTCATGTCCATTTCTGCAATAAAAAAACCATCTTGAGATTGTTCTAAAACTTTCATTCTCTGCATAGCTTCCGCAGTTTTGGAACCGGGCATTAACAAACAATAAGAACGGTTGCTGCCCCGACCCACTCTACCCCGCAACTGGTGTAGTTGTGACAGTCCAAAACGCTCAGAATTTTCAATCAGCATTACCGTGGCATTCGGCACGTCTACTCCCACTTCGACGACAGTAGTAGATACTAAAATATCCGTTTCTTTGTCCCGAAACTTAGAAATTGCCTCATCTTTGTCGGCACTGCTCATTCTCCCGTGCAGCAAACCCACCTTAAACTCAGGAAATACACTTTTTTCAAGTTTTTCTTTTTCCTCAATTGCCGATCGCACGTCCAACTTTTCCGACTCCTCCACCAGCGGCAGCACCACATAAACTTGACGCCCGCTCGCCACTTCCCGCCGAATCAAATCGTAAGCTTGAATCCGTTCTTTTGCAGACAGTACAGTGGTTTGAATCGCCTGCCTACCGGGGGGAAGTTCATCAATTTGACTCACATCTAAATCCCCATGCAGCGTCAGCGCCAGCGTTCGGGGAATGGGAGTTGCCGTCATCGTCAAAACGTGGGGAGCTTCGCCTTTTTGCTGCAATTTAGCACGCTGTTGTACACCGAATCTGTGCTGTTCGTCAATTACCGCCAAACCCAATTTATGGAAATTTACCGTATCTTGAATTAGTGCGTGAGTTCCCACTAAAACGGGCAATTCTCCGGTTTCTAACTGGTTGTGAATTTCTCGGCGCTTTGCTACTTTTGTGGAACCAGTTAACAGTTCAACAGACAAGTGCATCAAGTTAAACCAACTTACCAATTTGCGGTAATGCTGTTCTGCTAAAACTTCTGTGGGTGCCATTAAAGCGGCTTGATAGCCGGATTGAATAGCTGCTAGCATTGCCACGACGGCGACTACGGTTTTGCCGGCGCCGACATCGCCTTGAACTAATCTATTCATCGGTTGCGATGAAGCTAAATCGTTGAGGATGTCATTAATTACTCTTTCCTGAGCATTCGTCAACGCAAAAGGCAAGATTTCATAAAAATGTTCGATCAATTTGCCACTAGGAAGGATGACTGCACTCGCTTGAGCTTTCCTTTGGGTTTGGCGGCGCTTTAAAAGTCCTAATTGCAGGTAGAAAAATTCGTCAAAAACTAAGCGACGGCGGGCGGCTGCCAAACAATCTCGATCGAGCGGAAAGTGAATATTAGTCACGGCATCGGCTAAACCCATTAAACCGTAACGCTCGCGCAAATCCTCTGGTAGCGATTCTGGCAACATTTTCGCCGCCGGCATTGCAGCCAAAATCGATCGCCTCACCGAACCAGCATCCACCCCCTCCGTCAGCGGATAAACTGGTATCAGGCGGCCGACTTTCATTGATTCGATCGCACCGCCGGAGTCGTCTAATACTTCTAACTCAGGATTTTCTAAAGTAATTCCATATTTACCCTGCTTCACCAACCCGGAAGCTGCCAGCACCGCACCTGTACAATACTCGCGCTTTTTGAATTCTTGCCAGCCGCGATTGCTGTAGCGAGGGCCTGCAAAAAAACGACTTATTTTTATTTCTCCGGTGCGGTCTTTTAAAATTACTTCTAATATGGTTAATTTCTTATTCTTAGGACTAGAAAAGCAATTGCAGCGCTTTACTTCTGCGATTAAAGTGACAGTTTCCCCGGCTACTAGCTCGCGAATTTGTACTTGCTTTGCATAGTCGATGTGGTTGCGTGGATAGTAGTAAAGCAAGTCATATACAGTGTATAAACCCAGTTTTACCAGGCGGTTGCCGTTGGCGGGGCCAATGCCGGTGACGCGGGTTAACTGTTGGTCGAGAGTCAGGCTGGGCGGTGGGGGTGCTGTACTCAGGGGTGCTGTTCGGGGAACGGAAACTGTTGGGGCGGTTGTTTCGGAAGAGTTTGCGGGTCTGACTTGTCTTGCTGGTTCTTGCTGGTGGCGAGTTTCTTGTTCCCAAACTTGCTCCATTTGCCTCAGAAAACTGACCGTAATGGCGATCGAATGCTGGCGCTGTTCGAGATCCTTCTGGGGGTAGATGTCAAATTCCGCGGCTAGTTGTCTGGCTCGATCGCGCGCAGAAGCGGCCATAGCACCTGCCAGTTGTCTCAAACTCAGGCCCAGAAACTCGCTGAAGCGGTATTGACTGCCTTGGATGTCGTTAAATCCGCGATCGGCTTCTACTGAAAGAGCTTTTTGCAATCGCTGCCATTCGGGTTGGTTATTAGTCATCAGTCATTAGTAATTAGTCATCAGTCATTAGTCATTAGTCATTAGTCATTAGTCATTAGTCATTAGTTATTAATCATAGCTCAAGAATTCCAGACAACTGACAACTGACAGTTGTCAACTGACAACTGTCAATTGACAACTGACTAATCTTCAAACCAACTCGATCGCCAAGCCGACTCAGCCTCCACCACAGCGAGTTCCCGCTGCTTTTTCTGGTAATCGCGGCCCAGCGAGTTCAACTTTACAGATAGGTTACGAATTTGCTGGCGCCAAGCCGAGGTTCCCGCATCGGCAAACTCTATTTCCGATAGCCGCAGTTTAATCGCTGTAATGTGCAGCGCCCTACTACCCAAGGTTGCCGCCAATTTTCGCGATGCTGATGAGGCATCGGTTTCAATGATTAAGTTTAATAAGTTAGGCGGCCCGGCAACACTATCGCCGGAGGATTCAGCACCAGAAGCAGCTTCTAGAACCGGTTCTGGCAATTGACTCGGCAAGATTCCCGACTGTTGCAGCAAGCGGTTGGTGTCGCGCGAAAGCAGCTTGAGTATATGGACGATCGACTTTTCAATACTATTTTGCCAGCGTGCCAAACTTTCAGGGGAATTGGCGTTTGGCAATTGATAATTTGCCAAGGAAAATAGATAGTTAATGGCGGAAACTTGTTTTTTTTCCTCTTCTTCCTCTTCTTCCTCTTCTTCCTCTTCTTCCTCTTCTTCCTCTTCTTCCTCTTCTTCCTCTTCTTCCTCTTCTTCCT
>NZ_JAUBSA010000124.1:6777-9335 GCF_036702115.1 Microcoleus sp. LAD1_D5
CTATTTCTTCATCTGCTTCTGATTCACTCACCAGCGATCGCAATTTTTCCTCCGACGCCGCAGCCAAAGCCCTTACAGACTGCTGCATTTTTTGCCTCCCCTCGAAGGACAACTTGAGAAACGACTCCGGTACTGCTTGAGTGCAAAGGTGATAGCAAGCCAAAATTAACTGCTGCCTCACCGCTTGTCCCAACGCAGTTAAATAACCTTCATAGGTATTGCTAAACTCCAACTTCAAGGCTGCTAAAGCCTCTTCGAGTCCTGCCAAATCTTGCTCTATTCGCTCTCTTGGTCGCACCATATCTCTCGTATAAAATTAAAATAAGACTTACGCAAGTTCTAAATTCTTACGCTATCTGTAGTAGTAAGGTGTGCAGTGCACACCCTACAAATATAGTCTGTCCATAAGTCCTGTAAAAATTAAAAATTAAAAATGCAAAAAATCCAGGTTTCACATTTTTAATTTTTAATTTTTAATCTTAAGTTGGGATTATTGAGCACCCATTTGGGCTGCCACTTCATCGGCAAAGTTAGCTTCTACCTTCTCAATGCCTTCGCCCAAGACAAAGCGCACGAAGCGGCGCACTTGGACATTTTCTCCAATTTGGGAGATGGTTTGTTTCACCAACTCTTCCACCGAGATATTCTGATCTCTAATAAAAGGCTGATCCATCAAAGATAACTCTTTCATGCGCTTGTCAATGCGCCCTTGAACAATCTTTTCTTTGATGTTGTCCGGCTTGTTGCCCAAGTCGTCCTTGCCTATTTCAATTGCCTTTTCTCTTTCGACAATTTCGGGTGGGATATCTTCAACTTTCACGTATTCCACATTCGGGCAAGCTGCAATTTGCATCGCAATATTCCGCACCAAAGTTTGGAATTCTTCGCGGCGTGCCACAAAATCTGTTTCGCAGTTAACTTCCACCAGCACTCCCACGCGACCGCCTGTATGAATGTAGCTACCTACAAGCCCTTCTGAAGCAACTCGTCCTGCTTTTTTATCAGCCCCGGCTAGACCTTTTTTCCGCAGCCACTCAATGGATGTTTCGATATCGCCATCGTTTGCAGCGAGGGCTTTTTTGCAGTCCATCATGCCCGCGCCGGTTTTGTCGCGCAGTTCTTTAACAAGTTTTGCAGATATGTCCGCCATCTTCTTTAAGTTCCCAATCAAAATTAGTTATTAGTCATTAGTCATTAGTCGTTAGTCATTAGTCATCAGTCATTAGTCATTAGTCACTAATTTTAATGTTAATGATTAGACCAAATTGAAGAAATACCCTGTCGATCTTAGTATCGACTTTGTATGTGTAGCGCCATAATTAATTATGGCGCTCACAGAATGAAGGCTTTTACCAGAACTCTACTAATGACTTAGACTCGTCCTATGTACAATTAAAAATTAAAAATATCCAACTAAAAATAATAATTATTTTTAATTTTCAATCTTTAATTTTTAATTTCCTGGTGTCAGATTCCGAGGGCAATACTAGCTTTCGGTTTCTTCGCCGTCAGCGTCAGCGGCGTCGTCGGGATCTACATAATTGGGGTCATCCAATTCTTCGATTTCGACATCATATTCAGTGCCTTCGTAACCACCTTCGTAGTCGTAGTCTTCGTCACCTTCGCCGCCCTGCTGACCGTGACGACCTTCGTAGATGGCATCAGCCAGCTTGCCGACAATCAGCTTGATCGATCGAATAGCATCGTCATTCGCCGGAATCGCAATGTCAACCAAATCCGGGTCGCAGTTGGTATCCAACAGAGAGACGATCGGAATTCCCAACTTTTGGCATTCCAACACCGCATTATACTCGCGACGTTGGTCTACCAGCACCACTCCGTCGGGAATCTTCCGCATAGATTTAATCCCGCCCAGATATTTCTGGAGTTTTGCCATTTCTCGGCGCAGTACCGAAGCTTCTTTTTTCGGCAGCAAATCGAGGGCGCCGATTTCCTCACGGCGCTCCAAATCCTTGAGGCGCTCCACGCGGGACTTAATCGTCGTCCAGTTGGTGAGCATTCCCCCCAGCCAGCGCTGGTTGACGTAATAAGCACCGCAGCGTTGAGCTTCTTGGGCTACAATCCCGGCAGCTTGGCGCTTCGTACCCACGAACAAAAACTTTTTGCCTTTTTCTGAGGCAACTCTCATGTACTCGTAGGCGTCTTCCATAAGCTGAGCGGTTTGCACGAGGTCGATGATGTGAACCCCGTTGCGCTCTGTGAAAATGTATGGAGACATTTTCGGGTTCCACCGGCGGGTTTGGTGTCCGAAGTGAACCCCTGACTCTAACATTTGAGCCAAACTGACTACTGGCATTGTATTTTTAACTCCTAATTCGGGTTAATCCTCCACCCGGTCGTATTTCTGAAGGTTTGCGCCCTCGAAACACCCGAAAACCCGGATGTGCGAATTTAAACAACTTTTCTAGTTTATCACAGGGCGCGCTACTTTTTCTGACAATCTGATATCCGTAGGGTTGGCTTGGTGCGACTCGTTTAACCTAAAATAAGGGTTTTAAACCCTTATGGGACGGTTAGCCTAGCCGATTAACTCGGTT
>NZ_JAUBSA010000125.1:0-9322 GCF_036702115.1 Microcoleus sp. LAD1_D5
CGAGCGGGGTGGAGCTGACATTGATTTAATTATCCACAGTGGCTCAAAGTCCTACAGAATAAGCCATTGGGCCATATAAAAACTGTCCGGACTATTGCCTAAAAAACGTCTTATTTTTTGGCGAAAAAGACCCCCGACAAGTCGCAGCAGGCAAAGCGCTCAAAAAGTTTTTGGAGTTGGTGCAACAGCAGTTGAAAATCGCCGGACTTCCCCCCGAGGAAATTAAGCGGTATATTAAAGATGTTAAACAGTTTATCAATAACAAGTCTGTTAAGGAAATTTTGGGCAAGGCTTTTGAGACCGATCGCGAATCTCTCGATGCAGAACTTCTCGAACAAACCTGGAGTCAACTAAATTTAACTCCTTTACCAGCAAGATTTAAGTGGCAAACCATCGCCAATCAGTATCTGGCAGAAGTTCAAGAAATTCTCTTTGACTCAAAAGACTTGCGCGATATCTTGAATGCTCAAAATCTGGATAGCATTCAGAAAAATACTCAAGAAACGGCGGGGATTATCCCCGAATTTGACTTGAGGCAATATCAAGAAGCTCTGTGCGAGCGTTACAGCAATCTCAATTTAAGCAGCGTCGATCCCAATACCTACGATTATCGGGAAAAGCTGAAGGTTTGGCAAATCTTTATTTTCCAAGATGTGCGATCGATTTACGAATCATTTCTGCCCCAAGCTTACGAAATTCCTAAAGAACATCAACGGCGGCTGCAAGACAGCAATCAATTAGACGCGATCGATATAGAAAATTTAGAGAAATATCGGCGCGGTTATTTTTCTCAGCCGATCGTATCGGTGTTAGATGTTATCAATGACAAGCAAAAGTATCCCTACATTGTTATTTTAGGCGATCCGGGTTCTGGCAAGTCTACTCTGTTACAATATTTAGCTTTAAACTGGGCGCGATCGCCCTTAAATAGCGTGACATCTCAGCCGATTCCGCTGCTAATAGAATTGCGGATTTACATTCGCAACGTGGAATCAGGGCATTGCAAGAATTTCCTCGAATTTTTCCATAAAGATTCCGGTTTTATTTGTGACTTGAATCAGCATCAATTACACAAACAGCTTAAAGCAGGCGACGCTGTGGTGATGTTCGACGGGTTAGATGAAATTTTCGATGCCGGGAAACGAGAAGATGTAATTACAGCGATTCATCGGTTTACGAATGAGTATCCGCGCGTGCGAGTGATTGTCACGTCTCGGATTATTGGTTACAAACCTCAACGGTTGCAAGATGCAGAGTTTCATCACTTTATTCTCCAAGATTTGAACGCGGAACAAATTCAGGATTTTGTTCGCCGCTGGCACGAATTAACTTTTACTGATGCTGGGGAAAAAGCGCGGATTAGTGAGCGCATGAAAAGAGCCTTAGCGTATTCATCAACGATTCGAGATTTAGCGGGTAATCCGTTATTGTTGACGATTATGGCGATTTTAAATCGCGGGCAAGAATTGCCGAGAGACAGGGCGGAACTTTACAATCAAGCTTCGCGCGTATTGCTGTATCAATGGGATGTGGAAAGGTCTTTAGTAGAGGATAGCAGGCTCGATCCGAAAACTATTGATGCTAAAGATAAGCAAGAAATGCTGCGGCGAGTCGCTTACACAATGCAAGCAGCACCTGAAGGGTTGGCTGGCAATATTATTAGTGCGGAAGATTTGGAGAATACCCTCACAGCATATTTGAAGAATAAAGATTTCGATCGACCGACAGAGCGGGCAAGGTTGATAATTAACCAACTACGAACTCGCAACTTTATTTTATGTTATTTGGGTGCGGATACTTATGGGTTTGTGCATCGAACTTTTTTGGAATATTTCTGTGCGTCGGAGGTGGTGGAAAGGTTTCAGAAGACACAAGAAGTTTCACTGGAGGAGTTGAAAACCGATGTTTTTGGCAAGCACTGGGATGATGAATCTTGGCAGGAAGTTTTGTGCTTGATTGCGGGATTGATTGCTGGAAAGTTTACAGGTAAATTGATTGAGTTTTTGATGGAACAGGATGGGGCAGCCCAAAACTTCAGCAATCTCTTTTTGGCAGCGAAGTGTTTGAATGAGGTGAGGGAGAGAAAAGAGATTGCTGCGGTTGAGAGTCAATTGCTTGAACGCTTAAAAGAGTTAACCAATTACTACCTCAATTACTATGATGATGCTTATTATGGAGAAGAGCCACCTTTTGTGGCGAAAATTCGCACTCAAGCAGTAAGTGCGATCGCCTTTACTTGGAAAGATGACCCACAAACCTTACCTTGGCTCAAACAATTGGCTCAATTTGATGATGATTCGGATGTGCGACAAGCAGCAGTCCAAGAATTAGCACGGGGGTGGAAAGATGACCCGGAAACCTTACCTCTCCTCAAAAAACTGGCTCAATATGATAAGGATTTGGCTGTGTGGCAAGCAGCAGCCCAAGAATTAGCACGGGGGTGGAAAGATGATCGAGAAATCTTACCTTGGCTCAAACAACGGGCTAAATCTGATGATTGTATGGTGCAATATGTAGCAGTCCAAGAATTAGCACGGGGGTGGAAAGATGACCCAGAAACCTTACCTTGGCTCAAACAAATGGCTCAATCTAATGATGATTCTATCGTACCATGGGCAGCAGTCCAAGAATTAGCACGGGGGTGGAAAGATGACCCAAAAACCTTACCTTGGCTCAAACAAATGGCTCAATCTAATGATGATTCTATCGTGCGATGGGCAGCAGTCCAAGAATTAGCATGGGGGTGGAAAGATGACCCAGAAACCTTACCTCTCCTCAAACAAATGGCTCAATCCGATGATAATTGGGCTGTGCGATATGCAGCAGTCCAAGAATTAGCACAGGGCTGGAAAGATGAACCAGAGATATTTGAATGGTTAGGGGATATTGCTATCAATCATCCTTTTGAACGCCTGTACAAATCGCAAGATAACCCCCGGAAAACAGCACTTGAAATCATGCTCAAGCAATACCCCGATCGCCCAAAAACTTTAGAAATACTTCGCGATCGATTTGCCCACGATCCAGATGAACAAGTCCGCCAGTTTGCCCAGAAAAAGTTGACCGAATTAGAGAAGCTGTGAGAGAAACACAAAAAGCAGAAAGAAAATATGACTGTAGCTACTAATATCCCCAAAGCTTATCCAGAAATAGTGAAATTTGTGGCGACGGCCACACTTCCCACAGCATTATCAGCTTTCCACTCTCGGAGGAAGCAAAAGAGCATATCACCGACGTAATTTATGCCCACAATAATTAAGGCTTGACCCGCACTGGAAAAAGCAAATTAGATAACTATCTAGTGCTAGAACATCCGATGACTCTCATCAAACAACTCACAAACACGTCGTTAAAGATTTAGTTTTTTTATATCTCGTCAATTAGCGTCCAAACGATCGCCCTTCCAGCCGCGAAAACCGAGAAGAAGTGTTAAGTTAGTAGTTAGTTGTGTCGATCGCACAGAAAAAAAATGCCTGAACTACAAACCGATACATACCAAGACCTCGACCCGCAAGTCCTCTCAAAGCCCGTTGTTGTCGGTCTCGAAGAGGTAACAAAAGTTTACGGGATTGGCGACCTGGAAGTTCGCGCCTTAAACGGCGTCAGCTTGACCGTAAGACAAGGAGAATATTGCTCGATTATGGGCGCGTCGGGATCGGGCAAATCTACAGCTATGAATATTATCGGCTGTCTCGATCGACCTACGAGCGGCAGTTACTACTTAGACGGCGTAGATGTCGCCGAAATGCCCGAAGCAGAATTAGCCGGAATTCGCAATTTAAAATTAGGTTTTGTCTTCCAACAATTTCACCTGTTGCCTCAATTGACAGCATTAGAAAATGTCATGTTACCGATGGTATATGCCGGCATTCCCGCAGCAGAAAGACGCGAACGGGGAGTAGACGCTTTAACGAAAGTAGGCCTGGAAAGTCGGCTGCAAAACAGACCCAATCAACTATCAGGAGGACAGCAGCAGCGCGTAGCCATTGCTAGGGCTATTGTCAACCGTCCCGTGTTGTTGCTGGCTGATGAACCTACAGGTGCATTGGATACAAAAACTACTCAAGAAGTAATGGATATTTTTACCGAATTCAACGAAAGCGGCATGACTGTTGTTATGGTAACGCACGAACCGGAGGTGGCGCGCCAAACTCGCCGCGTTGTCTGGTTCCGCGATGGGAAAGTTATTCATAACAATCTCAACCCGGAAGAGCTTTCACAGGCCGTATTTTAGTATAAGAGTCTGCAAAAATTCGGCGATTGAAATCGCTTCTAGACAAACCAAGTCCACCTGCGCGGACTGTGAAGAATAGATAATATATCAGTCCTCATAGCGAGGGATTTAGCTATTAGACAGGGGTTTTCAACCCCTGGCGGACTAATAGACAAAACACCCGATATCTGCTTAATGAAAAGCACTCGGAAAAGCTTCCCAAACTCGATCGACAAAATCTCTAAGTTGCCGAGAAGCGATCGCACCATCCTTTTTCTCAGCATCCAGAGAGTGCAACTCAGTCAACAGTGAAATTACCTCAGTATCAAAAGCCTCCCGAAACAAGCTCAGCGGCCACAGCAAATCAGCACCATCTCGCAAATCCGATAAAGTGTATTCTGCCGATAAATCCTTCCCCGACGCCGATACAACTAACATCAAAGGGCGCACCCAACAAACTTGACGTGCCTCAACCACTTGGATTACCTCGGAATGCAGGCACGCATCTCCACATTCTAAACTAACAATTTGACCAGGCTTAAAGTTCAAAGCACAACCCATTAATGCTCACACTTAATACAGACATAACAAAGCAGCCAAATAAGTGCTGCATCTCTCCACAGCACCATAAAATATTATATCATAATTCCTTCTTCCTTCTTCCTCCTTCCTTCTTCCGACTGCCATCGGACTGACATCCGTTACATCTTGTACATAATCCGTTGCCGAACTTCCTTCTTCCTGACATCCGTTACATCTTGTACATAATCCGTTGCCGAACTTCCTTCTTCCTGACATCCGTTACATCTTGTACATAATCCGTTGCCGAACTTCCTTCTTCCTGACATCCGTTACATCCGTTACATAATCCGTTGCCGAACTTCCTTCTTCTCAACTTTCATCAAGCTTTTTAAGAGCCATTTCGAGATCGGCTGTCAACAATCGTGCTTCTTTTTTACCACCGCCACCATTGGCATAATCCGCCACCGAAATCGGAGCACCGATCGCAATTTTTACGTGAGAACCCCATTGAGGAATGCGCGGGCGATAGCGGATACTCATCGGTACAATTTTCACCCCCAAACCCGGTTTGCTCAACTCTGCTTGCATTGCCAAACGCGCCAATCCCGGCTTAATCGGGTGAACTTCCCCATCCTGAAAAATACCGCCTTCGGGAAAAATCACCAACATTTCCTTGTCGAGGAGTAGTTCCACCCCATAACGGAGACTGCCAATTGCCGGATGCTTGAGATCCACAGCAAACCCCCCCAAATTTCTGATGAACCAACCTTGCAGTCCTTTCACTTCATCAGCAGTTACCATAAACCGCAAATCGCGTCCAGTCACCTTCTGTCCCGTTGAATAGGGCATCATCAGGGCATCCCACCGGGAGCGGTGCGTAGGGGCTAAGATGACAGGCCCGTCTTTCGGCAAGTGCTCCTGTCCGGTTATCTCAATCTTGCCAAAATGAAACGGTAGGACAACATAGTGACCTAGCGGATAGAGCAAGGAGGTTAACCAAGGAGAAACGCGAGAGGTATTAGGTGCTACCTTGGCAGGCATTGGCTTCACTAGAGATGATTTACTGGACTCAACGGCGATCGTGGCGGTATCGGGCATAGCAATTAAGCTGCTTGATCGAGATCTAAAGTCTAAAGTAAGTGGTTGGACAAATCTTTAGTTTTTGGATCGGGACAGTTTTGCTATTGGCATTGTGCCGATCGAGCGATCGCGCCCACAAGAGATAACCTCTAACAGGCAAAACCTCAGCCAACCGGACAGCACTAATACAGAGCAGTCGGCAGCCTCGAAAGCTTGAGCGGGCAATTACGGATCTATTATTTCAGTTAAAGGGTCAATTTCGATTAAACCTCGCGCAGAAGAGAGTAAAAAATTTTACCTGTTAATTTTTCCGGCGCGCTTCAAACCAAGAAATTAACTGCTCGCGGCAAACAGACTCCATAATACCGCCGAGCACCTCTAAGCGGTGACACGAATACGCGCTATCTGGAATATTAGCAGCAGTCCGAATCGTGCCCGTTTTCGGGTCATCTGCTCCGTATACCAGCAGACGAATCCGAGCTTGGACGATCGCACCAGCGCACATCGGGCAAGGCTCCAGCGTTACGTAGAGCGTGCATTGGTTAAGATGCCAGTCTTGCAAAACTTGGCCTGCAGCCCGCAAAGCCAAGATTTCAGCGTGAGCAGTCGGATCGCAATCTCGCTCTCGCCGATTTTGCGCTTCGGCAATCAATTTACCAGTACCGTCAACAATGGTAGCACCAACGGGTACTTCACCAGCATCACCGGCTGCTTGTGCTAGTTCCACAGCCCTAGTCATCCAGCGTTTGTGAATAAAATAAGTAGTATCACTAATAGACAACGGCTCAGCTTTACAATTCACGTCATACCTAAGTAACAGAAAAACTTAAAATCGATAAAGAAAGTTACATTACAGCTTAATCGAGAGTCTTTAATTATGGACACCACTACGATTACCACTGAAATTGTTGAGCTGTTGTGCCGCATTAGCCGGCAAAAGCTGCGCGAACAAGATATCACTCCTTTGGTAGTGTTTCTGACGGCTCTGATTTCCATCCTGCGCGGAGTGATGATTATTGACAGGACGATCGCAGTTGAAGAAGAAGAACGGCTGCAAAAGACTCTCAAAGCCTTTGCCAGTGGCGACCGCGATCGGGTAGAACTAATTCAGCGCCTTGTCAAAGGAGTATCGAAACAGCAGGTTTACTTCAACCCCACGGAATTGCTAACCCTGACAGCTTTGTTCTCAGAATCAGAAAAACTGTTGCTTATCGGTTCCGGCTACGAAATGTCAGCGGCCGACGGACACATCGATATGCGGGAGCAAATGTACTTACAGTCGATCGCCAATCGGCTCGGCCTCGACTCCAGACACATTGCAGTCATAGACACTTTATTTACTAAAGAAGGAACCCTCGACTCAGAAGCTTTTGCCGAAGTTCAAGCTTTACTCGATCCCAGCGAATTCGAGTCCCGCGATCCGGTATTTGGCAAAGCAGCAAAGCACTTGCTGAGTATTTTACTCCGCAAATAATCCAGGGGATATAAATTTTGGGGCCGTAAAAGTAGTGAGAGAAGTCGATCGACCCTTGTATCCTATTGAACCAAATCAATCTAAAATCTAAAAGCGACTTGTCGCTGCCTTGATAGACCCAGCTTGGTCTCAAATCTAAAATTGATTGATTATGCAAATTGAATGGCAAACCGCCAAAACCTACGAAGACATTCTGTATCACAAAAGTGGTGGCACCGCCAAAATTACCATCAATCGACCTCACAAACGGAACGCTTTCCGTCCCAAAACCGTGCAGGAACTGTGCGATGCCTTTACTGATGCCCGCGAAGACACAAAAATCGGCGTTGTCCTTTTCACCGGTGCGGGGCCTCATACAGACGGCAAATACGCCTTTTGCGCCGGCGGCGACCAAAGCGTGCGGGGTTCGGCGGGATATGTAGACGAAGGTGGCATACCCCGGTTGAACGTGCTCGACTTGCAGAAGTTGATTCGATCTATGCCCAAAGTTGTAATTGCTTTAGTTGCAGGCTACGCAATTGGAGGGGGTCACGTTCTGCACTTAATTTGCGACTTGACGATCGCTGCTGACAATGCTATTTTCGGACAGACCGGCCCCAAAGTAGGCAGTTTCGACGGTGGTTTCGGAGCTAGCTATCTCGCTAGAGTTGTCGGCCAGAAAAAAGCCAGAGAAATTTGGTTTTTGTGTCGCCAGTACAGCGCGCAGCAAGCCCTAGAAATGGGTTTAGTCAACTGCGTCGTACCCGTCGAACAACTAGAACTAGAAGGGATTCAGTGGGCTGCGGAAATTCTAGAAAAAAGTCCGATCGCGATTCGCTGTTTGAAATCCGCTTTTAATGCTGACTGCGACGGTCAAGCCGGTTTGCAAGAACTAGCAGGAAATGCCACTTTGCTGTACTATATGACCCAGGAAGGCGCCGAAGGCAAACAAGCCTTTTTGGAAAAACGGGAACCTGATTTTAGTCAATATCCTTGGCTGCCATAGCTGGATGGAGAAATCAGTTTTTTTATGCGCTCATATTAAAGTAGATCCTGCTGATTTTTATGAGTTAGTAAACCCAAATGCACCCGATCGTCCAAAAGCGTCAGTAGTGATACGAGTTCCCAAAAAGAATGAAACTGCTTTGCTAGATCCAAACTATGATAGTCATCAGTGATTCCCCAATCGAAAATCGAAAATGGTATTAGCTATCCTGCTGCCGACGAACTAAACTGATACTGCTGCTGCCGATTTTTCGGTTAACGTTGTGCCTGTAAGCTGGCAGGCATGACGCTCAGAAAGAGTGACGGTGGCATCCTGTAGCGTCAGAGTCGATTCTTGCCACATTCTAATTTCTTCTATGTTTTCCCAAGATGACCTAAAAGGCGAAACCGCTAAAGCACAAGCTTTCCAGTGACTTTGAACCGGGCCGCTTAGTAGAGCGCAAACACCCCCACGTCTGCCCTCAGGGGTATAGTGACGGCAGTGACCACAAGCTGAAGTTAAAGGTGAAGTTAATGAGGTTTGCATAAAAGTTCTTAGGGAAATCATTTTCATCTCTAATTCTCCTTTGTAGAGCTAGCAGGTTTTAGAGCATCCCAACCTTTATGCTGTCTGGTTTGTAGCGATCCCCGAAGCATAATTAAATTTTATAATTTATTTATAATCTCGTTATATATAGAAACAATTAGCTCGGTGCTTGCTCATTGTATAGGTAAAAACATAGGTTAAAAGTTTATAAAGGCGTTAGGGATCAAGAAAAAGTACAAATGCCCAAGGAGTATGAGAGGTCACAAATAAGCGGTAGCTCAGGATACAAAAAGTGGCTGAGAGTGTCGGCAAGCAGCCTCCGGGAAACAGCAAAAATTAAGTTTTCAAATGAAAATGGAAAATAGCTGCCGGCGATCGACAGCAGGCGATCGTGTCGCTGTTGCATTGACGCCAAAAGTAGCTAATCATAAAATAGGCAAGTTTTCCTGGGGGGGTGACAAAGAGAGCTAAGAGCTAGACCTAATCTGAGTTACAGCCCTCATCCCCCGTTGATAAAAGTGGC
>NZ_JAUBSA010000126.1:0-9023 GCF_036702115.1 Microcoleus sp. LAD1_D5
GTTGCTCCAAACTCTCTGCACTTTCTGCGATCGCCACAATCAGTTGACGTGCCATAACTCATCACCTCTAAACAGTATCTTTATTCTATGCAACTTCATGTAAAATTGGTATTACTCCTTTCTATGTTCCTTGCCTCCTATCTTTGGGCATTGCTACCCTTTCAAGAGAACGAATCGCAGCCGACTATCAGGTGCGGTGATTCTTGACACTAAGAGCGAAATCCGCTACCGAAATAGTCTTACGTTTTCCACCTGGTTAGAGTCGTGGCAGTTCCCTATCCCGACTTGGCGCCACTGTAACACAAAGCCGTCTTTTTAGGACGGGGTGTTAAACCCAATTTTTTGATAAATTTAGCCAATTTTTGTATAGCTGTTGAGCCACAGTGACTAATGTGCCGATCTTTAGCTATGTATGCGAACCTTCTGATCGAGTTGATATTTGAGAAAAATGTGGTAGAACTAGGAGTGAAAGACTCAGGTGCAAATCCCTGATGGTACGGAGCCTCTATATATAAGCTTCCTCTATGGCATCAAAGCAAAATAGTCAATCGCTCGATCGGCACGATCGCGAAAATCAAGCGTTGCCAGTACAGCAGTCGTAAGTTGTGCGCGGGAGATTTTCCTTCGTGCATTAGTTTATATGCCAAGGTTGAGAAACAATCTCAGCTTAGATATTTGTTAGCATGTGTTAGCAAAAAAGTATCGGAACGCTTGAGGATGGCAATCCTGCTCATTTAAGTGGACTCGTTGAATCAAGAATCCCCTCGCCTTTAGGCTTGGAGAGTGTCAAAAGCACAGCACCTCGGCCATGACAGGAGTCAAATCGCAGTGTCATGTTTATTCTGAAACGGCAGGATGTTGAAATAACCAATTATCAACACCCAAAACGGGATCAACAAATTCCCATTCTCAATTATCAGGGGCAGACTTTTCGCCTAATCAGCGCCTTCAACGGCAAGCAAGCAGAAGATGCCAGAGCCTTGTGGCGGGACTTAACCGACAACCGAGGCAAAGCCTGTGTTCTGCTAGAAGAGCCGGATAGATATAGCGTCTGGGGAAAAGTCCGTTTAGATCAGCTTGCCGGTGAAGAACCGGCAGGGAATGAAGCAGCCAAAGCACCGCTGTTCGCGCAGGCTTGTCTGCTGCTACTCCAAGCTGTTTACTTCGATGTAGAAGACCTTTTAGGCGCCAGGCAAGCCACATCGTTTCAGAAAGATATCGCCAAGGTATTTCAGCAGGGAAACTTCCCCCAGGCAGACTCCCCTGATACGATAAAAAACTGGCTAACCGTTAGTCCTTTGCAAAATCACAAGGTGCCTCCTTGGCAAGAGCAGCATCTCAAGACCTTATTGCAAGAACTCCACCGCTTGGGCAAATCATATTTTGGCAATACGGACTTCGCGGAGGGAGTGAGCGATGTGCTGCAAGATATGCCAGCACCGGATCGGACTCAGTTTCTAGACTGGCTGAAACAATCAGCCCTCAACAAGTTGTGGATCGCAGGATAGTAAATCTGTGACAATTGCTCAGACAATTGGGTCGAGATAATGGAGCTTAGATAATTGCACTGTAGGGGCTACGCGATATACAGGTTGGATTGCCAACTTGTATTGACCAACCAAATTGTTGATTCGGTTTGGATGCCACCTATGGTCTGGCAATTTAACTAAGTTTCGCTCGCAGTCCCCACCCATAATTATTGAGATGAGTGGGGGAGTGTGAAAGCAAAAAAACAGATACCTCAACCTTTGATGGTAGAATTTCAGAGATAGATTGGGTACTGTAAAAACCTTAAGGGTGGAGACATATACCGTATTTCTATCATTATATTTCCGGGTACAAGATCGACTAACGACTAATTTATTGAATTAGTAAATAGATATTATTCTTGGTTAGTCTTTCTAGAGTGTACGAGGGCGCAAATCCCGACGACACACTGAGGACGCCAGTTATTCCGGAAGCGTCAGAGCAATGTTTTTTAATGTTTTTTGGCGAAAGAATCCTCATCTACAATCAAAGATTGAGATGGGGTGCGTTCAACCGCTAGTTAGGTCTCGTGGAATCCCTATGAGTAGCACTTCAGAAAAGTCATCTACATCTTCATCTTTACTGTCAGCTCAGACCCTAGTGATTGCGGGCATTGTCTGGGCTGTAATGGCGCTGCTGTTCTTTTTGCTGTTCAGCGTCCCCCTCTCAGAAGAAAAGGGTTTACCTCTTTGGTACTCGATCGGCACTCTTATTTTTGAATGCGGAGCATACTTGGGAGCGGCTTTAGTCTGTTTTAGAAACTGGCAAAGCCCCCACATGGTCAGCGGGCGCAACGTCTGGCTGGGCATAGGTCTGGGGATGCTGTTCTATTTCATAGCCGGCGTGCTGTTCGGGATTTGGGAACTCTATTTCGAGTTAGACCCGGACGTGTCCCCGGCAGATGCGTTTTATCTGGTCAGTTATGTGGCATTGATCGGGGGCATGGTTCTAGCCGTGACTGCCAAGCGGCTTAATCTAGAAATTTGGCAGTGGGGTTTGTTAGCGGGAATTGCAGCCTTCGGGATTGCTGTAGCTATCTGGGTTGCTGCACCTGACTCTTGGAGGGCCCAGCTAGGAATGCCTCGGGCAGCCACTCAAGAAGTAGTGACAGAATCTGCACCACCAACCGCTGCCACAGGAAGAGCGCCTGCTTTGGACAATTCGTCCAAGATACAGCCAAAAGCAGCAGCGACTGATGCTGCATCCGCACCCGAAGCAGAAGCAGAAGCAGAAGCTGCAGAAATCAAAGCTCCGGCATGGGTGATGGCACTTGACAAGCAACTTGCGCCTCACAAAAACGCAATAAATTTGTTTTACATCGTCGGGGACGTTTTTCTGCTGATTATTGCTACTGCACTGCTGCTGGCGTTTTGGGGAGGACGTTTTTCCCAATCTTGGAGAATGATTGCGGCTGCAACTTTTTCGCTTTACATCGCAGATATGTACTTTAAATGGCGCGATACTCAGGCTGAGGGTAGTTATCAAAGCGGCGGTTTGCTGGAAGTATTTTTTGTTTTCAGCGCCATCCTGTTTGGGATTGGAGCTATCTTGGAACATGACATCTCAACCCGCTCTCGTCAGAGCAGGCGCAGTCGTCGCGCAGCGTAGCGATTGGAGATTGGGGTTGCTTTGGCAAGCGATGGGGACGCGAAAGCTTCTTTGCCCTTGTCGGCATCTCTGAGCTTGAAATCGAAGATGAAAAATCACAGTTCGCTGACTGCTAGCCTGCGTCTTTTCACGTCTTTTTGCTGGAAAACTTGGCATGACGCCTACAAAACTCTCTGATTCAGACAAACGCGAACTCATCAGGCTGTACCGACAGTCAAACGAGAATACTATCACTCTGGCAAAGCGCTACGGAGTGAGCAGTTCCACTGTGAGGCGCATCCTTCAGGGGGCTTTGTCGGAGCCGGAATACGAATTTCTAGTCCAGCAAAAACAAAAGCGTTTGTCCGATCGCAGCAGTGTTTCTGAACCGACAGAGGCGACTACTGAGTCGTCGGCAGATGGCGAAATCGATCCTGTAGCTGTCCCTCTGTCGGAGTCAGCCCCTGTCCTGCAGTCAGCCTCAAATTCGAGACCGACGATCCGAAAGCGTTCTGGATCAGTCCCTGAACCAGTTGCAGAACTCGAAATTCGAGAGAATATAGAGTCGGATTTGGATGTTTCTGATTTGCCAGATGCCCAAGCAGCCAATCTTGCCGATCCCAGCCACCGCGCTGTTGTGACTGGTGAACTAAAGGCTGTGCTGCCTGCAGAAGGGCTACTGGCCGATGAAGATTTTAGCGATTTCGAGGACGACGATGAGGATGAGGAGGATGATGAAGACGATTTAGATGACGACTTCGACGAAGATATAGAGGAGGAAGACTCTCTGTCTGAAGGCAGTCTCCTGGGTTCACTATCGTCGGGCGAGTTGATCGAGCTTCGGGGTACAGGACTGATTCAAGTTTTGCCTTTAAGCGAAGCATCTCTGCCCAAAATCTGCTATTTAGTGGTTGATCGGGCAGCGGAGTTAATCACTAGACCTCTAAAAGCTTTTGGTGAACTCGGTCAAATTCCGGCAGCAGAAATTCGCGAGAAAACCCTAGCAGTGTTTGACAATCACCGAGTGGCCCGCCGATTTGCTACTCGCAATCAAAGAGTTTTTAAGATTCCTGACAGCAGTATGCTGCAAAAAGCAGCGCCTTATTTGCGAGCTAAGGGAATTACTCGGCTGCTGATTGACGGTCAGGTATATTCCGTCTAAGGGATTAAATCTATTTAATATTGTACGGTGTCGGATTCTTCTGGATTTGCCTGAAATTTACGACGAGAGTTTTGGGAATCTGAAAGGTTCCACAGCGGTTGCAGTAGCGCACCTCCGATCAGTCCTGCACTAATGCTCATTGCCAATACTACTCCTACGGGCATTTGTATCGATTTAAAAAAAATAAAGTTTAAGGATACTGGGGCGGCGTTCTGCACTGACAGAATGGCGATAGCGCTTGCTAAAATTGCTACTAAAAAACTAATGGCGACCAGAGGAAGTGTTTTCATAAAATGGTTGACATGCTAATAATTTAACCTATAAGCTGTTGTGCATTTAAATTGTATTTTGAGGGGTGGCAGGATGCCCACCCCACAAGAGTGAAAATTTATTTGACCATGCAATTTAAAGGCGGATTAGCTTATACTTGTATGACAATCTACATGTGTGTAAAATTTTTATTTTTTCAAACATCCCATTATTTAATAATATACAATAAGATTAGGAAAAAAGTCAAGTAGATGCGGAAAAAATATTTTTAATTTTTTAATTGATTAAAAAATTAAAAATAAATAAATTTACCAATCCCAAACTTTAACAAATCCACGTGTATTGCAAATATATAACTACCTGACCATTATCGATGATTAATGTTCAGATAATCTGCAAGAGTTATCAAAAAGATGTGAGGTGCTCCGCGGGCACCTCACAATCTCAAGCGGTAGAGAAAAACCCCGCGTTGGAATAGGTGGAAATTTAAACAGGTTCTAACTGAGAAATTACCTTTTCCATGTGTTCGGCAACTTTGGTTTCTTTTTCCACAGAATTGGTTTCCATGTAAACGCGCATCAAAGGTTCGGTTCCCGAAGGCCGCAGCAGTACCCAGCCACCGTCTTCTAAATAAAGTTTAATCCCGTCTTTGCGGCCGATTTCCTTAACGCCGATACCTGCTACTTCTGTGGGGGGATTCTTGGTAAAAGATTCCAAAACTGCTGCTTTGTGGGCTTCTTCTAGGTGCAAGTCCAAGCGTTTGTTGTATAGGGGACCGTCGGCTTCTTTAATGGCTTCTTCGACTAGCTGAGAAAGCGGTTTGCCTTCATAGGCGATCGCCTCAGCAACTAGCATATCAGCCAAAATACCGTCTTTTTCGGGAATGTGACCCAAAACGCTCAAACCGCCAGATTCTTCGCCACCGATAAGTACCGCAGTTTCCCGCATTTTTTCGCCGATATATTTAAAACCGACTGCGGTTTCGTAAATTGTTAAACCGTACTTGGCGGCCAAATTGTCCAGCAAGTGGGTAGTTGCGACTGTACGGACGATCGCCCCAGTCAATCCTTTATTCTTAACCAAGTGACGCGCCAGCAGTAACAGGACAGTGTTTGGAGTCAAGACATTTCCCAACTCGTCAACAATACCAAAGCGATCGCTGTCGCCATCCGTAGCCAAACCCAAATCCGCTGAATCCTTCTTAACAGCTTCCACCAACTCAACTAACTGTTCGCCCTTGGGTTCCGGCATTCCACCACCAAACAGCACATCGCGGTAGGTGTGAAAACTTTCGACATCGCAGCCGCAGTGTTCCAAAACGCCGTCGAGATAGCCGCGAGAAGTGGAATAAAGGGCGTCGTATTTCACCTTCAACTTAGCAGAGCGAATCCGCTCTACATCGATCAAAGTATAGAGAAACTTCAGATATTCGGGTTTCGGGTCAAAACTGGAGATTTTATCGTTGTGGCTGCCTTTGGCTGGGGCATCAGAAGCACCAGCAATATTTGCCACAATTGTATCAGTAATTTCCGGGGTGGCCGGCCCCGCGTAGTCGGGGATGTATTTGATGCCACAGTAAGGTGCGGGATTGTGGGAAGCAGTGAACATCAGGGCTCCTGCAGAGTTGAGATGCTTGGCGCTGTAGGCGATGACTGGTGTGGGGCAATCTCGATCGACCACTTTCACAGTCCATCCCAAATCTGCCAATACTTCAGCCGCCGTGCGGGCGAACTCGTCTGCCAAAAAGCGAGTATCGTAGGAGACTAGAACGGGTCGGTCTTTTGTGTAAGCGGTTTCTAGGTAACTGGCGATCGCCCGGGTGACTTTTCGCACGTTGGCAAAAGTAAAGTCATGGGCAATCAGTCCCCGCCACCCATCGGTTCCGAACTTGATTTCTGTTGAATTGCTGCTAGCGCTCATTTTATCCACTTCCTCTCGTCCTATTAATCCTACCCGAAGGCATAGCCTTAAAGACCTAGTGGCCGTGCTGTTTTTGAGGAGCGAGCGCCAGTGGAACCCGCATCAACCTAGTCTTATCGTTGTAGCGCCAAGCTTCCGCCTCCAGCAGGACTTGAACAAGTCAATCGATTTTAGATTTTAGATTTTAGATTTCAATACTCCGGACAGTTTTTGGAACGATACTACAAGCTTTACAGGCTAAGGATCATGAAAAAGTCGAATTAAATGCCGCGTCAGGGGTGAACATGACTTTGATTTAATTACCCACAGTGGCTCCAAGTCAAGCGAGGATAAGTCATTCAGCCATAGAAAAACTGTCCGAAGTATTGAGATTTTAGATTTTAGATTAAACCCACATTCCGCAGATGTGGGTCGGATTTTTTTATCAGTTGTGAAAACTTGGAAGCGAAACGCTTTTGGGCTGAAATTATGCAGTTTTAGCATTACAGAAGCTTGTCAAATTTACCTAAACTAAGTAAGTGGAAATAATTAACTTTTTCTCATATATTCATGTTGCTATTTTATTTTGACTACTCATATTTTGAAGCAAGAAAACTTATGCCAAAAGCAAATTGTCTTGACTAATTAATGAAAATTATTCACCAATATCTACACCTCGATCTCAATCGTTATTCACTTGAAAATATTAAATAGTATTGACAGCAATACTCTCCTAAATGCCGCAAGATATCTTGGTGTTCTTGGGTTAAATTGCTGACCTGATTCGAGCCATTTATCGTCACTAAATGCACCGCCTGAAACATCTGAAATATCCAGCGCATTGTTGGCTTATTGGTCATTTTTTTACCTGATTCTTCACTTGCTTATTGGTAGCTTCTAATTGTTGTCTCAATTTCCTTTGCGCTAGGTTATACACTAACAAACACAGTCCCATTATCATTCCGCTTGCTTCAACTCGCTCCGGCTTTTTCACGAATACGCTGGCAGTAAAAAATAACGGATCTTTGATAAATCTAAATCCTCTCTCATTACTTTGCTGCGCTTTGTATTCCGATAATACCTGTGAATTGCTCAGTGCTTTAGTATCTAAGATATTTGTGGCTAATATAAATCTCCCAGCTTTGACTTTTTCCGCTTCGATTGCTGAAATTAGGGGTTCTATTTCACCCGTTACTTGATAGACTCTTGTCTGTGTCTTGCTCGATTCTTTGAGCTTTTTTTTTTGTTGTTTTAACTGGTTTTTCTTGGGATTTAATTTCTGTTATTTGGTGATATTTTCATGAGTCTGATAACTTTTTTATTGCAATTTCTGCCTCGGCAATACAAGCCAACTTTTGTATGGATAGCTTACGCAGTGAGACTTTGCCTGATTCTAACTGTTTATCTACTTGCTTGACTATTTTTTTAAGAGCTGCTTGTTTTCTGATTTCACTTTCTCTGACTAGCCATCTTTGCTTGATGTTGGCATACTCACTGGTTCTGGTTGCTATTTTATAGCCTTTTATTTGAGAGTTTTCCCAGTCACTATCTTCAATGTTGCAGATTTTATTTTGAGCTGATTTGATGCTTAATGGCACTCTGGTTATCCATTTCATTTCTGCCATTGCTGACAAATTTTCCGCTGTGTATAAGGCACTATCTGCTACACAGATTCCGTCAAATGTCCACTGATTTTTAAACTCTTTCAATCTTGACACAAAGACACTTTTATCGTCGGCGCTTCCGTCATCTATTTTGAGATATAATGGCACGTCTCCATCTCCACTTACGATCGTATCAATGATAAATTGTTTGAGATCCGGTCTTCGATCTCTTGAATAGCCATGAACGATTTTTATGGTTTTCATGGAAGATTCTGTATCTTCAGATTCTGCCTCAACTTCCTGGCTTTTTCCCTGACAGTTTTTGTATGCTCCTTCTACTGATATTGAACTGCTATCTAGGTGAACGCTTTTCATTGATACTTGAAATTTCATCGCTGCTTTCAGGGCAATTGCCGTGAATAATTTTGTGGTTCCAGCTTGATGATATTTGTCTAAAGCTCTCCCAATTCTGTCATCATTTAATTGTTCCGGTGTCACTCCTTCTCCAATTAGATGTTCTGTTGCTTTTCCCACAAAAAATGTGGCAAATAGGTAGATTGGGGCGCTCAAAAATTCCAATCCGTTCAAAATCATTGCTTTCATTACTTGTCCTGGACTGAGGGTTTCTTTAGTTTTTATTCCCACTTTTTTGTTAACTTCTTCTACCAATTCCATTTCATCTATGATCCCTGCTACTATTCCCAAATGGTCTAAATTTACGATATTTATAGCTTCAGAGGGCTTTTTCATAGTTTTTAAGGTTGCTATACTGGCACAAATTATTATACCTTAAAAAAACCTCAAATGATTGCTATGCAATCATTTGAGGTTTTGGCAATTCTGAATTTCTTTGAAATTAAATCTGCTTGAATATCTGCGGAATGTGGGATTAAAAAATTTAGGACTTACGCATTGACAAAATAACCAAACAGTGAATTGATAAATAATTGTCGTCTACTTTCTAGGTATCGGAC
>NZ_JAUBSA010000127.1:0-8909 GCF_036702115.1 Microcoleus sp. LAD1_D5
GTTAAAGGGAAAAACTTTTTGACTCCAACTTTTCACAACTGATAAAAAATTCCACACACATCTGCGGAATGTGGGTTGCATAATGGAAGGCAGTCCGTTAATCCCTTCTAGGCTAGTCGCAAACTAGAAAAAATGGCTGTACTTGCTTGAAAGTACCGAGTTTTGTTATTTTTGTTAAAACTCAAATAAATTCCTATGAAATCAACTACTAGGGCGCTGAAAGAATGGAATGTAGCAGTTAATGCTTTGGAACAAGGTCAAACGATTGTACTGTTGCGGAAGGGGGGAATTCGCGAGCAAGCCGGACAGTTTAATGTTGGTGACAAACAGGTTTTATTATATCCAACTTTTGAACACCAACAGCCGGATTTATTAAAACCGGAGTTTGCACCTCAAGTCAAGACTGTCGAATCTGGTTGGCATCCTGAAGTTATTAGAATTGGCAGTTGGGCGGAGATTACCGATGTTTTTTTGGTAGCTTGGGAACCAGCCATTACTGCGTTGTTTCCTTATCATATTTGGAATGAAAAATTTGTTAGCGATCGCCTGAAATGGAAACAAACTCAACCAATTTATATTTTATTCCTGCGGGCTTATCGCCTTGCAGAAATTCGCGAAATCCCCTACATTCCTGAATACGGCGGTTGCCGTTCTTGGATCGATTTGGCAGATGCTATTTTGCTGGAGGGAAGCCAAGCTGTTTTGAGCGATCGAGAGTACATTGAACGCTCAAATGAAATCCGCAATCTCATAGCAAATCCTGCGAATGCTTCTGGTTCGCAGAGAGTGACAACGCTGACGGAAGGTAGCCAGGATTTTAGTCCTCATTAATAGTTTTTAAGGTACTTTTCGAGAGGCGCGCTTCTACCAAACCCAGCCCAAAATCCGCAGCTAAAGCCATTAAAGCCGCCGGAATTGCCCCAGCCAAAAGTAACTGATTGTTTACGGTAGCAACGCCACGGAAAATAAACACCCCCAAGCCACCCGCGCCAATTGCAGCGGCGATTGTAGCAAGCCCGATCGCAATTACTGCGGCAACTCGCACACCCGCCAGAATCACGCCCAGTGCCAGGGGAATTTCCACTTGCCATAACAGTTGCATATCAGTCATCCCCATGCCTCTTCCGGCTTCCGTAATCGCTGGATCGACGCCGACAATACCAGTATAAGTATTGCGGATAATTGGCAGTAAAGAATACAGAGTGAGGGCGATAATTGCCGTGCGATCGCCTATTCCACCCACTACTGGCACCGGGATTAGCAAGCCAAACAAAGCTAAACTGGGAATTGTTTGCATAATATTAGCAAATCCCAAAATTGGCTTTTTCAATTTTGGTTTTCTCGTTGCTAAAATTCCCAGGGGCATCCCCACAATAATAGCGATAAAAATTGCAACAGTTACTAAATATAAGTGTTCACTGGCGCGCTGAATTATCTCAGCGCCATAGCGGTTGATAAAATTTATCATTAGGTAATTGGTTATTGCTGATTGCTGTCAACCTTATAAATCATTTTCTATTTCAGAACTTGGTTCACCAGGATAGAAGCGAGAATCCAGAATTTCCTCTAAGCTGTAAAGGCAATTTTGAGGAAATGTTTTGAGAGGTAAATCGGTTTCTCCTGCTGCCAAATCTCTACCGTTTTGATAAGCTTCTTGGAAAGCTTCTTGCAAGTAAGGTTTCAGACTTGGGTTCTCCTGTATCAGTCTCTGAGTTTCCCGCCGCTGCACTCGAATTGTAGACAGCCAGCTACGACTGCGCTGCTGGGGCTGATATTGCCACTTCAGCAAATGTCCCAGCAAAATACTCAAACGATTTCTAAGTTCTTGAAGTTCCTGTTTGCCCAAAGATTCAATCTCCTCAATTAAATTTGGCAAGTCAAGTTGGCTCCACTGACACTTGCGAAGTAACTTGGCTTGTTCTTGCGTCCAAGCATAGAAGTCTGTCTCGTAAAGACTGTGCATCGTTTGATTATCAGCTTAGTTACTAAAACTATGTTATCAAATTTTTGCTAAATTATTCAAATTTAGCTACTTGCAAACATTCAAGAAATGCGCGAGCTTCGGGATGCTGAGATTTGAGAAAATCATCAGGTGTTGCCAATTCGATCAACCGTCCATCTTGCATCAAACCAATTCTAGAAGCTAACAAAAAAGCTTCTTGAATGCCGTGAGTCACAAAAATCACAGTTTTGCCAAGTTGCTGCTGCAATTGACCGAATTCCCGCTGTAATTCCAGACGAGTAATCGGGTCTAAAGCACCAAACGGTTCGTCCATTAACAATATCGGAGGGTCAGCCGCCAGTGCTCTAGCGACGCCTACCCGCTGCCGCTGTCCGCCGGATAACTGATGGGGATAGCGTTTGGCGAAGTGTTGGGGGTCGAGGTTGACTAATTCTAACAGTTGCCGGACGCGAGATTTAATACGATCGCCCTCCCAGCCTTCTAATTTCGGCACTAAACCGACGTTTTGCTCCACGGTAAAATGGGGAAACAAACCAATTTCTTGAATCACATAACCAATTTTTCGGCGCAGTTGAATAGGGTTCCACTGAGTTGTCAATTTTCCCATGACAAGAACTTCGCCGCTGCTTGGCGTTAGTAAATTGTTAATCAATTTCATGGTTGTAGTTTTGCCACTACCGCTGCGTCCCAGCAATACTAAAACTTCTCCTTGCAGCACTTTAAAATTGAGTTTGTCTACTAAATGCCTGCGGTTGAGGCGATATGTAACGTCGAGGCATTCGACAGCAACTTCATTATTGAGAGGCATGATTAGTTTGGGTGATGTTGGTTTTCAGGAATTTTAAACTTACACACAAGGGGCTATAAAGCAGGTTTTTTCCTAGATAATTTGCTGCATAACCCCAGATTTGTCAGAGAAACCGGGTTGATGAGAGTAAGTCCTAAAATTCAAATCAGCGAGCATCGGGGGACAATTCCCAATTCTAAAATCTAAAACCTACAATCTAAAATTGTCTTGATTTTGCCATTCTAGCAGTAATGCTCGACATTGGAGGCAAGTTAATTTTTTGAGCAAGTCGCGAATTCCGTCTGGGGTGACAGGATATTCAGCACCGATAAGTTCGGGGTTTACTGTTGCTGTCGGGTGCAATTCTGCCACAAAACCGTAGAGTTTTTGATTGGAGAATGAGCTGTTTATTGCCCAGCCGACGGTGTTAATCGGTTCGATGCGGGCGATCGCACTTTCTGTCACGGCTAGTTCTTTTTTGAGTATAGCTGGAACGGCTGCTGCTGGCGTGGCTTCGGCTGGTACGCGACCGCCGGGAAAATCCAGGGTTGCTTCTGCCACGCCGGGGCGATACATCGATGGGGGAAACAGCAATTTGTCAGCTTGAATTGTCAAGATTACAACTGAATCTGCTCTTTCTACTCGCCAATATTCTACTGTTTGCCCTTCGGTTGTTTCGAGATGTTCGGCGATTAGTTTTACCCAATGAGAGTTGATTTCTACAAACCGATCTAGAGTTTTCCACTGGGATTTTGGAGTTGGGTTCATGCCGGAATTTTTGAAATAAATCAGATGTTGTTTGCTATGGTAGGCGATCGTTGCCGAACCCAACAATAAAACATCGACCTTTTCAGCTTTGAGCCTGTGTTTTCCTCTCGATTGTAAATTTTTGCTACAACGCTACACATTCGCCTAGATAATTCCGTAACATAGACTACATAATCAAAGTTTATCTGCGCCTTCGCTCTGCGTTGTTTCAACCGCGCCCTGGTGCAGACTCTTAGCTAGACAGGAGTAGTTATGCAACTGCAAACAGATATTCGTACTTGGCAATCCCAACCAACGCCCGGAAGCTTCGCCAGTGTCCGCGACTGGGAAAAATTTGGCTGCGCCGTACCTGCACCAAAATTGGCTCCTTCTATGTGGGTTAAATTGTTCAATCCGCCAACCGCATTCAGCTTTGACGAAGCGTGGCTGTTGTGTGAATGTTCGGAAGAACAGTGGCTAGCTTGGATTCCTGATTATGGCGAAATTTTACTGAGTACACATGAATTTTGCGCTACTAAATCGTGAATTACGCAGACAAACTTTCATAAACCAGGTGTTAAAATCTATATCCCTCGCGTTCCACGGGATTTTTTGGAAAAAAGCTGGTTTCTGCGTAATTATGTCGTTTGCAGTGAGGAATGCAAGTCCTTAAACCTTGATAAGGACTTGCATTCCTCACTACAAACCTCTTATATGATGTCATTTCAGCCTATATCATATAATATCATGTCCCATAGATTGACCCCGATTAAAGACCGGGGCGGGTTTACAGATTTTCCCGTTTCTATTCAATATCTTGGCGAACCCGCCCCTCAGGAATCATGGTTAATTGACCGGACATGATATAAGTCCTAATAGATATTAATAGAAATTTCGCCAACAAAAAGAGCAATAGAAAACCTATTGCTCTTTTTGTTCAAAAACACTCTCTAGTTTTTATCTTTAGATAGCGAAAGTTATATCAACTGGCCTCGATTGACCCCAAGATCGCTGCGGTGACGGGTTTACTGTATCGATGCTTGCATGGGAGATATTGGTGAACCCGCCCTTACAGCAATTACGGTCAATTTAGCCCCTGTGATATTGCTGGCTTATTTGCAAACTGCACGGTTATTTGCGTTTCTGACAATCGTGCCTACTCTACCATTAATCTGAATCGGGTTCTTAGTGCTGGCTCGAATCAAAAGTGGTTGTTTGGCGAGACATTCTCTGATTGATGTTGCCCAGGCGGTGAGAGCTCCGGTGTATTCTGTACGACCCGCTGGGGCGCGAAACTGATCGGTAATTAGGAAATCCGAGGTGATGCTAGTGTCAGTAGCAACATTGGTAATAATTGGAAAATCAAAAGCTCTGGGCAAGGTTCTGTCTTGGATTCTGCCCGGTACTAACTGGTATTTCTTCGATCCACCCTTGTAGTCAATACCTGCTTGAGGGCTGGTGGGAGGGCTTGTTTGAGCCAAGGCGGGAACAGGCAAGCTTGCTACCAAAACGGTGCAGACACTCCAAAATAATTTCGATTTCATTCGATTCATCTCCTCAACTTTATGACGATTAGCACTAATTTAGGTATGCTCAAAAGACACTAGCTTTTATTGAGAAAGCGCCTGATGATATTGAGCTTTTGAATGTGAGTTCAACTTACCTAATTTATTACCAAACATCTTCAAAAATGTTAAAACGGGTTTGCCTGACAAACTGTAGAAAAGCTTCAGTTGAGTTAGATATTTACACATCTGAAGTTGTTACAGCATGGGGAGTCGGTTTTACCAGAATGATTCATTTTCGATCGATGTCATTGGAACTTTATCAAATTTTGTCTCAGATATCAAGTTTTGCCGATCGCGTATCACGTTTTAACACTGGTTTGCGGCTCGATCGAGCTTTGACTGTTGCGGGGTATACCAAAGCGAGAAAGATGCTACAGTGCATCGATGGCCGTTTGAGTATTTTCAGGCGACAATAGACAGAGAAGGGGCTTGAAAATAGGTGATTTTAGTGGAAGATAGTAAATTTATCGACGTATCGGACATTATGGGTGTTCCCGTGGCTCCGGCGGGTTACAAATCGGGCTTTGTGGGTATTGTCGGACGCCCGAATGTCGGAAAATCAACGCTGATGAATCAGTTGGTGGGGCAGAAAATTGCAATTACTTCGCCGGTGTCTCAGACGACGCGCAACAGGCTACGGGGCATCCTGACGACACCTGAAGCACAAATTATTTTTGTAGATACTCCCGGAATTCACAAGCCGCACCACCAATTGGGCAAGGTTTTAGTGCAGAATGCCCGCACCGCGATTAAGTCGGTGGATGTGGTGCTGTTTGTGGTGGATGGTTCGGTGGAATCGGGGGGGGGCGATCGATATATTGTCGAAATTCTCAGCAATATCGGCATTCCAGTGATTTTGGGGATGAATAAGTTGGACGAACAACCGTCGGATTGCGTGTTGATCGATCGAACTTACGAGCAAATTGTCAATCCTGAGTGGCCTGTAGTGAAATTTTCCGCTCTCACGGGCGAGGGTGTCGAGCCGCTGCAACAATTGTTAATCGAACATTTGGAGGTTGGGCCTTATTATTATCCGCCCGATTTGGTGACTGACCAGCCGGAACGCTTTATTATGGGCGAATTGATTCGGGAACAGATTTTGCTGCTGACGCGGGAAGAAGTGCCGCATTCGGTAGCAATTGCGATCGACATAGTTCAAGAAGAAGCAAAAATTACTCGCATTCTGGCGACAATTCACGTCGAACGGGATTCCCAAAAAGGCATTTTAATCGGTAAAAGCGGCAGTATGCTCAAGTCGATCGGCAGTGCGGCCCGCGAACAGATTCAAAAGTTAATTGAAGGCAAAGTATATTTGGAGTTATTTGTCAAGGTGCAGCCGAAGTGGCGGCAGTCGCGCACTCGTTTAGCCGAATTGGGCTATCGCGTGGAAGAATAAAACTTTATCTGTTGGCAGTTTCCCTCTCTTAATCCTGATGTGCTCAGAAGCAGATTAAAAACAAGATTGGCAACTTTGCCAGATCCGCAGCCATAGGCTAAGATTTTGCAAATATATCGTCAGTGGGAGTATAGTTTAGAGAGAGTCTGTTGAGGCAACCAATTTGAGAGCTTTTGTTGAACGATAGTCTGAATTTAGCTAGGCTACTTGGTTAATTGTTATGAATGAAGTCAAAGTACAGAAATCCATCTTGTTCCTAGCTGCTAATCCAAGAGGAACAACAAGCTTACGTTTGCAGGAGGAGGAACGGGAAATCAAAGACCGTTTGCGTCAAGCAGGATATGGTAAGGTTCCTATCAATTCAACAGGTGCGACCCGTACAAGAGATATTCAACAATCAATGTTGGATTTCAAGCCTCAAATTGTACATTTCAGTGGACATGGCGCAGGACAAGAAGGGTTGGTTTTTGAAGATGTAACTGGACAAGCAAAATTAGTTGATTCAGAAGCCTTAGCAGATTTATTTAGACTTTTCTCTAGTCATGTAGAGTGTGTCGTTTTAAACGCTTGTTACTCAAAGTTTCAGGCTGAGGCGATTGCGCGGCATATAAATTACGTTGTAGGCATGGAACAGGCGATCGGAGATCGTGCAGCATTTGAATTTGCGGTTGGCTTTTACACAGCAGTTGGTGCTGGTGAATCTTTTGAGTTTGGTTATCAGTTAGGGTGTAATGCTATTCGTATAGAGGGAATTCCAGAGCATTTGACACCTACTCTGTTCAATAAGAAAGCATTAGGCAAGAGTATTTCAATTGGAAATGTTCAAGGTGTACCCACGATAGTGTTTTTCGTAGTTTACACAGAAGTAGGTGCAGAGTATCAAGTAACTGCGGCTCGGAATATGAGAACGCAAACGCTAATAGAAAACATTCTGGCTGTTCTTAAGGAAGAAGTTGCAGAAAGTCTCTTTATCAAAAATGCAGAGATGTATAATTGGAGTCTCTTCCTTAGAGAAAATCTCTTAACAGCGATTCCCTCAAATTCTCCTCTTCAAGCCGCAGGTATCAAAGATGGTACTATTTGCGAAATTCATGCTGAAATTAAAGAATCTTTTTTGACAATTCGTGAGATCTTTTCTCCATCGACTGTACATAATGTTCCTTCCTTGAATGGAAGTGACGTTGATCAAGTGGAGCTTCGCCAGCAATTTTATGAAGAGTACACCCAAAGGAAACAGCAAAAAGAGGATTAAGTCATTTATTTATCTAGATGAGTACAAAATGTACTCAATCTCCTCACAGATATTTGAAGGACTAACGGAATACGTAACAAATTACTCTGGTAATAAAAGGAATGAGCTAGAGGCTCAGGAAGGACCTGTAGGAAGTGGACGAGTCTTAGCTGATATCCTTAATAAGGAAGCTTCTACTGAGGAGAGGAAATTTCTGCATGATTACTCTTACAGTCTTTTTGAAGAGAAGCTCTTTGATGATAAAAGAGTTTTGCAGATTGACTCAAGTAACATTGGAAAGAAAATCAAGAATCTTGACGACTACGACTTTATCAAGATAAGAGGAAGGCTTCTATTTAATGATGTAAAAATAGTCAATGAAACCATTAAAAATATTAACCAACTTGGAATGGCTTGTGCTTACCTTGCTAGCTATTCAAATCTAGAGGAGTTGCGAAATCAACTCAGTGATGCCTTAGTTCAATCGAAAAACAAAAATGAAAAGGCTTTTGCCAAGCACTCTCCTAAGAAGATAAATGATCTATCTATTATAGCTAAGCATCTAGGCTGGAACATAGATCAAGAGTTTCTTGATAACGTCGGGGTTGTTTTAAATTATGGCTATAAAGATCAGTTTGAGGTCAGAACGTATCTTTCATCTGAACCGGAAGGGAACTATTTGTTTAGCGCACTTTTAAAGAGAGAGTACTTAAGAGAGGAAGAGAATCTTATCGTCAAGAAGTATTCTAGATACTCAGAGAAAGACTTTATAATTTTTGGAACAGTTACTCAAAGTAAGGATGGGCAAACTGATTTACCTGCTGAAGAATCTTCGGGTTCAGGAGATATGAAAGAGGCTGTTGCTCAGATGATCTTAAAGCTCTCTGAGATGGAAAAGCAATTTACTGGAAAACTCAAAAATGAGATTATGGTAGATCCAATTGCAATCTACAGAGAGTTTTGATTCTTCTGCGGGTAAGAGGTATAACAAGACAGTGGAGCGGACGGTACAGAGTCTTCGCCCTACGTTCTAGTCTACTCGCCGCCACTCACTTTAGCCGTTATCTCATAAACGCTGCCTGACTTTGGAGATAATTTGGAATCTCGATCGAGAGCTTGACCTACAGAAAATTGGTAGAATAAATAGGGCTTGCTGAATAAGCCTAAAACCCTTACCTCAAAAGACTTTGACTCGCGTTCGGCGTTGACAACGTGTA
>NZ_JAUBSA010000128.1:0-8705 GCF_036702115.1 Microcoleus sp. LAD1_D5
TCAAACGATATCTGTGATTATATAAATGTGCCAAATTATCTGTATTTTTAACTACCAAATTAGATGCGCTTACCCTGATTTCCCTGTGCTGCCAACGCCTCGGCTAAGTAACAAATAGCCGACTGAGTGCCGCGCAAAGGTTTGCAGTAAGGAGTTTCAATTTTGTAATCCCCAGTATAAGTATCGAGAAATCCGATTTTCATTAAATGGTATAATCTTAAAACTATTGAGGAGTACCGAACATGACCACAGAACAAGATCCCGTAAAATTGATGAAACAGCAAGTCGGCTTTGCTGCTGCCGATCGCGTAAAATCTGGTATGATTGTCGGACTCGGCACCGGGTCAACTACAGCTTATACTATTCAAGCGTTGGGCGATCGCATAAAATCAGGTCAACTCAAAGATATCAAGGGAGTGCCGACATCTTTTCAATCGGAAGTGTTAGCCAAACAGTACGGAGTACCGCTGACAACACTAGATGAAATTGACAGAATTGATGTTGCTATTGACGGCGCTGATGAAGTAGATCCCCACCTTAACTTAATTAAAGGTGGCGGCGCCGCCCACACCCGCGAAAAAGTAGTCGATTACCTCGCCACTCAATTTATTGTAGTAGTTGACAGTTCCAAAATCGTAGATAAATTGGGTTCGACTTTTCGCGTGCCCATCGAAGTTATACCGATGGCATTAACACCAGTGATGCGCGCTATTGAAAAATTGGGTGGCAAACCCGAACTCCGCATGGGCGTGAAAAAAGCAGGCCCGGTAATTACCGATCAAGGTAATATGGTAATCGATGTCAAATTTGATGACATTGCCAACCCCGGCGAAATGGAAAAAACCTTGAATAACATTCCCGGTGTGTTAGAAAATGGTTTGTTTGTAGACTGTACAGATTTGGTTTTAGTCGGCGAAATCCAAAACGGCAAACCAGTAGTACGGGAGATTTCTAAATAGTCAAAACTGGCCAACTGGTGGTCGAAAACTCTTTGTGGAACAGGCATCTTGCCTGTTCATGAAAATGCTGCAATATGGGAGTTACCACCCGCAAAAATACCAAAAACAAGGTTTATTACCCTATAGCAACCGCCACCACGATTAAGAACTTCTTAATCAGTGAAACCCTTGCGATTGTTACATCTTCCTTCTTCCTGACATCCCTTACATCCGTTACATAATCCGTTGCCGAACTTCCTTCTGCTATAGCTTTGACTTTGATTATGATGATGCAATATCGCAGATTCGGTCGCACAGAATTATCCATGCCCGTCTTTTCCTGCGGTGGCATGAGATATCAGTACAAATGGCAAGACGTGCCAGCCAATGAAATTCCACAAGACAATCAACAAAATCTAGAAGCGACGATTCGCTACTCGGTTGAATGCGGCATCAATCACATAGAAACTGCTCGCGGTTACGGGACTTCCGAGATGCAACTGGGGTGGATTTTCCCGAATTTTCCCCGCGAAAAATTGATAGTGCAAACGAAAGTTAGCCCCAAACCAAACTCCCAAGAGTTTCGCGAAGAATTTGATAAATCTTTAGCTTATTTGCAACTGGAATACGTCGATTTACTGTCGCTGCACGGCATTAATACGTGGGAATTGCTAGAGGAGTCTATGCGTCCGGGCGGCTGCATGGATGTGGCGAGAAAGTTGCAAGCAGAAGGCAAAGTTCGGTTTATTGGTTTTTCAACTCACGGCCCCACGGATGTGATTGTCAAAACAATTGAAACTAATCAATTTGATTATCTTAACTTGCATTGGTACTACATAAATCAAAGTAATTGGTCGGCTATTGAAGCTGCTAAACGTCACGATATGGGCGTTTTTATTATCAGTCCTTCTGACAAAGGCGGTCAACTTTACAACCCGCCGCAAAAATTGGTAGACTTGTGCTATCCGCTGAGTCCAATGGTATTTAATGATTTGTTTTGTTTGTCGCATCCGCAAGTACACACTTTGAGTTTAGGCGCAGCCAAACCTGAAGATTTTAACGAACATCTCAAAGTTTTAGAATTGTTAGATAAAGTCGATGAAATTTTGCCACCGATATTAGCAAGATTGGAAGATGCAGCAATTAATAAATTAGGAGAAGATTGGTTTAAGACTTGGCACGTGGGTTTACCAACTATAGAAAATACTCCTGGAGGTATTAATATTTATGTGATTCTGTGGCTTTGGAACTTGGCGCAGGCTTACGATACGATCGACTATTGCAAGATGCGCTACAACCTCTTAGGTAATGCCAGTCACTGGTTCCCCGGCCAAAAAGCCGATCGCCTCGATGAATTAGACTTGCGCCGCCCTCTCGCCCACAGTCCCCACGCTGCTAAAATTCCCGGTATTCTTCAAGCAGCCGATCGGCTTTTTGGAGGCGAAGCCATCCAGCGCTTGTCCCAAGAATAATCAAAAAAAAACCCGGTTTCGAGACAGAAACCGGATTAGTGAACCGGAGCACGTGAGTTAGGTACGTGCACACAATTAGCCTATACTTGAGAAACTCTCACAACCATCGCCCATCCGTCTCATCCATTCGGGCGATAGCACTTTTTTTCTCAACTCACTCCCTTTTTGCTTTAATCTGAGATAAAACAGTTAATAATTCACTTAGGTACTTTTTATGACTCTTAAACGCCGAGATTTCTTGTATTTGGTGACTGCCACCGTCGGAGCTATTACCGCAGGTGCTTGCCAAGCGTCAGGAAATAATGTATCGCAAGCAAGTCCAATTGCAGAAAGTCCAAAAATAGCCCAAACCCCCGGGCCTTTTACACTGCCGCCTTTGCCTTACGAATACAATGCTTTAGAACCGCACATTGATGCGCGGACAATGCAATTTCACCACGACAAACACCACGCCGCTTACGTTAAAAATCTCAACGATGCTGTCAGCAAATACCCGCAGCTCAAAAATATGAGTGCTGAAAATATGCTGCGAGATTTGAGCAAAGTCCCGGAAGATATTCGCACAACCGTGCGTAACAATGGCGGCGGACACCTAAATCACAGTATGTTTTGGGAAATCATGGGCCCCAACGGCGGCGGCGAACCCACAGGGGCAATTGCAACAGCAATTCAGCAAAATTTCGGCAGTGTTGACGATTTTAAAGCAAAATTTAACGATGCTGGCACTAAGCGTTTTGGCAGCGGTTGGGTTTGGCTAGTCCGCAATAAAGCTGGCAAACTTGAGATTACAACTACTGCCAATCAAGACACTCCTTTGATAGATGGCAACTATCCAATTATGGGTAACGATGTTTGGGAACACGCTTATTATCTCAAATACCAAAACTTGCGCGCCGACTACTTAAAAGCTTGGTGGAATGTTGTTAATTGGGCGGAAATTAACAAGCGCTACGAACAGGCGAGCGCCTAGTTCAACAAAGTTTGTTGTTGCGATCGATCGTAGACAGCCCAACAACAAACTTTGTTTTAAGTAGGTAGGTGCTGTAAAACGCAATTAAGTAAACGATTGTAAAATATCCTGAGCCTTAAGCGTGGCTGATTTAGGTTTGTTTCCATACTGTTAGATGGTTAAGTTTAATTCCACTGAGATGTTTCACCATTGTCAAGAACGGGCAAGATGCCCGTTCCACAAAGAATGAGTTTTCTTGTGGAACAGGCAGGAAAGCCTGTTCCTAAACAAGTAATTGAGAATGGTGCAAAATCTCAGATTCCGCCTACCTACTTATTTTCTGATTCTGCTGTCAAACTCGGGCTACCCTCAATGTACAATCCACCATCTACCTTTAACACGCTGCCCGCGATGTAGCTAGCTGCATCAGATGCCAGGAAAACTGCTGCTTTGCCTAAGTCTTCCGGGAAGCCCATCCGACCAAGAGGCATTTGGTTGCTGAACGACTCAAGCAATTCGTCGCTGTACCAGCGTCGCTCACCCGGAGTGTCAGTCCACCCAGGCTCTAGGATGTTGACCCGAATTTTGTGCCACATCAGTTCATTCGCCATCGAAAGAACGAGGTGATGACAGGCTGCTTTGGTGGTGTTGTAGTCAATCGCACCCTTATACGGAAAATGAGCGTGCGGGGATGAGATATGGATAATCGAGCCTTGCGCCTTCCTTTCCACCATACGGCGGGCGACTATTTGACAGATGTGAAACACACCGTACACCCCTATTTCTAGTGTTCGCTGTAAATCCTCAAATTTAGTTTCCAGCAAGGTGTTTCGGACGCTGGCGATCGCATTTGTCACTAGAATATCGATTAGACCGAGTTCTTGCTCGCACCTATCGACCATCCTTTCCACTTGGTCGCGCTGTGAGACATCTGCTTGAATCGCGATAGCGCGACGACCGACAGAGTGAATCTGGTTGACTATTTCTCGCGCAGAGGTTGGAGAATCGCAATAGTTGACACAAACATCGGCACCAGATTTGGCTAATTCAAGGGCGATGCCAGCACCAATTCCTTTCGAGCTGCCTGTGACAAGTGCAATCTTATTGGCAAGCATAGTTAGTATTGAAAAACGGCTATAGCTAGCGCACGGGACGCTCGAACTGCTGTACAACTTTCCGCAAGTAAACGCAGTGCCGCGCCCCCTGACTCGTCGGCGTTGTGAATGCTTCGACTGACTCAATTTTACCGCCCAAATGCTCGATCGCCCTTTGCAACTCCGTTTCTTCCTCCACCGTCCAATTCCCACGGTAAAGTACCGCCAAACCGCCATTTTTCAGCAGAGGCAGCGCGGATTTAGCGCAGAGAGGAGCGGCTCCCACTGCTCGGAGAACTGCTAAATCGTAAGCTTGTTTATGCTGCGGCTGTCGGTCAATTTCATCGGATCTGCCCAACAAAGTCGCCGCATTTTCTATGCCTAAAGACGGCAAAACTGTTTCCAAGAAATCAATTTTCTTGCGAGTAGAATCGAGCAAAGTAACTGATAAATGCGGCAGGGCGATCGCGATCGGCAACCCCGGAAAACCCCCACCAGTCCCAATGTCGATCGCTTTCTGCACCGACTCAGCGGCCAATTCGGGATTTTCCGCCGAATTATCATTAGCAGGCAGCAGTCTCGCAATTCCCCGCAGAGAATCCCACAAATGTTTTTCCCAAAACTCCATCGGCTCAGTAATTCGAGTTAAATTTAAGGAGCGATTTCCCTCGACAATTAACTCATAAAGTCGCTGAAATTGTTGTTGCTGCGACTCATCCGGCTGCCAATTCAGCGTTTTTTGCCACAACTCGTTCATCTGGGGCAACACAGACATTTTAATCTCATTCATCAGATTCTATTTCCACTCTTTTCTTTGAGTCCGCGCAGGCGGACTTTGTTTGTGTAGTCGCGAATTCTATTCGCCGAGAATTTCTTCAGTCCGCGCAGGCGGACTTTGTTTGTGTAGACGCGAATTCTATTCGCTCCCAATTGATTTAGATGCGAATTCTATTCGCCGGGAAACCATTGGAAACGTCAGAAAAATCAAACGCAACTCGTTTCCTTAGCTTCTAACTTAGCCCGATCGACCTCCTGCAAATCCCCGTGGTCTAAAGTCCAAAATCGGTCAGCAACGCTCAACAAATCGCTAGCATCGTGAGTAACAATCAACAAAGTCCAGTGACTTTTCAACTTACTCAACAAGCTTACCAACTGCCGCCGCATCGACCAATCCAAACCCGCCGTCGGTTCGTCCAAAAGTAGCAAATGCGGCTGCCGAATTAGCTGCACTGCCAGGGCCACCCTGCGCTGTTGCCCGCCGCTCAAAGCGTGGGGGGAAGCGCGCAGTGGCAAATGTCCGAGTCCCACTTCTGCCATTGCTTTGTTGATTTGTTCTTGTCCCAATTCAGGATGTCCCAGTCGCAATTCTTCTAAAATTGTGCCGCCGCAAAAATGCCTTTCTGGAAACTGAAATACTAACCCTCCTAATTGTTGCAAGTATTCCGGTGTTAATTCCTGTTCCCGCCAACGGATGTCGCCGCTAGTTTTTTCCGCTAAACCGGCTAATATTTCTAATAGCGTACTTTTGCCTGAACCGCTGCGACCCACAATCAGCCCCATTTGCTGCGAGGCAAGTTCTAAGTTAATATTTTTCAGAATAGGATTCGGACAGGCGGTAGGATGATATACTAAGTTTTTTAGATAAAGCATTAATGGCAGTTGTTAGTTGGCAGTTGGCAGTTGGCAGTTGGCAGTCAGAAAAATAGTTATTGTTGGATGAGGGAACTCCTGGTTGTGCTATTAATAGTTAAGGCTGTTTCTGGTTATTGCCGATCGCCCACAATTATTTTACATAAATCTTAACAAAATTTTTCTTTTTTTTCAGCATGGGTGTTTAATTTTTAAGTTTTTTTTATGGTATATTTTAATAATGGAAATCTGTGTGTTCATATATTAAAAGTCACACTTCCATTATTAAAATATACCGCAACAGCTAGAAAAAATCAACCAAATTTCACTCTTTTTTTGGTCGCGGCCCGAAAGTCTGAAAATTTAACTCTCTTGTTTCTAGTTTACAGTATATTACATTGAGAGAATTGACGATGA
Source organism: Microcoleus sp. LAD1_D5 (assembly GCF_036702115.1). Classification (NCBI taxonomy): domain Bacteria; kingdom Bacillati; phylum Cyanobacteriota; class Cyanophyceae; order Oscillatoriales; family Microcoleaceae; genus Microcoleus; species Microcoleus sp. LAD1_D5. The sequence goes on from NZ_JAUBSA010000128.1 coordinate 6,500, forward strand.
CGAAAACCCCTTTAGCATCGCTTGGCAAGCAAATGTTAAGTTCTAAACAGACAGTGCGGGCGATCGCCTGTGCAGGAGCGATCGCCCTCAGCATCTGCATTAACTCCGCAGTAGCGGGCGATCCCTTTCGCAGCAGCAACCCGCAGGCGATCGGGCCCAACACCGAAACCGCTTTCAAAACAATGTTTCAGCAAGGAAACTACAAACAAGCAAAAACTCAAATTCAACAAGCACTATCAGCCGAACCAAACGAGCCGCTAGCCTATGCAATGGCAGCCTCCCTCTCATACATCGAGCAGGACTTAAACTCGATGAATTCCTACGCACAAAAAACCCGCGAAGTCGGCGAACAATTAACGAAAACCAATCCCTTGCGCGGCAACATCTACACAGCAGCCGGTCACTTTCTAGAGGGGGCGAACATTATAGCCACAGAAGGAACAGCCAAAGGCGCGCCCCAAGCTTTGAGTAAATTGCGAGTAGTATTTCAATATCTAGATGCCGCCGATAAAATAGCGCCTAACGATCCAGAACTCAACCTGCTCAAAGGCTACATGGACTTAATTCTAGCCACAAACCTGCCCTTTTCCAACCCCAACGAAGCCATTCAAAGACTCGAACAAAAAGCCTCTCCTCGCTACTTAGCTTATCGCGGCATGGCAGTAGGCTATCGAGACTTGAAAAAGTACGATCGCGCTTTAGAATTTGCCAACAAATCCCTAGCAGAAACGCCCAATAATCCCGAAGTTCTCTATCTAAAAGCACAAATCTTGTTTTCCCAATCCCAGAGGAACAACGGCAACAAAACCTTACTTGAGGAAGCCGGAAAAAACTTCGACGCAGCCTTAGCAAAACCCGACCAACTGCCGCGCAGTTTAGTAGCCGAAATTTTCTTTCAGCAGTGCAGAACCCGTAACCGTCTCGACAGCAAATCTCGCGCCTGCGACCCGATGCGCGATAAAATTAGAGATGCAGATGGAGTCTGGGGGCCGACGGCCTTACCACCACTATAAAAACACCAAAAAACTATGCAAGTAGAGTTTCGCGAGTTTAACCCCTTTGACCTCTGGATTTGGCTGAAGTTCAGCAACGTGCCTTCAAACGGTGAAAAACAGTATGTTGAAGAAGTGTTTGACTCTTGGTTTTTCTTGGGAAAACTGGGAGGATTCAATGCGGAAAATTTGCAAGTTCAAGATGAAGGCTTAGATATCAGTCAGATGAATTACGATGTTAATCTAGCCGACCAAAGCATGATGGCTTTAATGCACAATATGGGAGAAATGGAGTATCAAGGTTCTTGGGCTCGCTGCTGGTTTGATTTGGGTACTAGCGATGCGATAGGTCTCGATGTTTTGATTAATGTTTTCCAGCAACTCAGCAAAGAATTCGTAACGATTGAAAAACTCATTATTGGGGGGGAAAATAGAAACTGGCCCGTTGACACCAGTCGCCGTCGAGAGACTTTTGCTGCTGATAATTAGTGATTAGTGATCACTCATTAGGGGCGAATTCTACTCGTTACTAGGCTCTGCCTGGTAACACATATCCGGAGGCTCTGCCTCCTATTTTGCTGCTCCGAAAGCGAGGCAGAGCCTCTGGACATTGATTCCTAGGCAGAGCCTAGGAACCAGTTAATGATTGATGACTAATGACTGATAACTAATTATGCAAAAAGGTACAATTCGCGTAATTGTTTTAGGATTAATTCTATCGGGCGATCGCATTTTCGTGTCAGAATGCGAAGATCCGGTCAAACAAGGCACATTTTACCGAGCTCTGGGCGGTGGCATAGAATTCGGAGAACACAGCATCGACGCTTTGCAAAGAGAGTTTCAAGAAGAAATTCAAGCCGAGTTAACAAATATCAAATATTTGACTTGTTTGGAAAACTTCTTTGTTTATAATGGCCAAGCCGGACACGAATTAATACAACTATACCAGTGCGATTTTGTCGATGGCAAATTTTATGAATTGGAGAGTCTGGATTTTTCAGACGGAGATGGGGAACATACTGCATTTTGGATGCCCATCGAGCGCTTTCGATCGGGCGAATTGCGCCTAGTTCCAGACAAATTTATCGACTACTGCGAAAGCTAATAACTCAACCAGTACCCAAAAACAAATACCTGATAAGCTGTTGTACCTTTAAATAGGGTATAATAAAAATTAAGTTTAGTCAATTTTTACAAAAATGCCAGCCAAAAAC
>NZ_JAUBSA010000129.1:0-8356 GCF_036702115.1 Microcoleus sp. LAD1_D5
AATCGTTTGGGAGTTTATTGTTGCCGAATCTATCTTGCTTTACCTCTGCTTAAATATCTGCGGAATGCGGGGTGTAAGTCCTGTTAGATATTGGGTGAGGTTTGTGACACCTCAGCGCGATCGCCCTTTCCTCTTTTCTACGCAGTCATCTAAAAAAATAGTATTAATCTATACCTAAAAAATCCCGATCTAGGATTATATTGAAAAAAAATGAAAAAGTTCTCAAAATCCTGTAAAATTGCCATAAATAACCAAATAGTATCGATCGAAAGCACTCACAGGCAAAAAAGATCGCATATAAAAAAGAAAAGAATCAAATAGACATAAAATAAAGAGGTGAAACCCCTTGCAAAAATTAGCCAGCATAGAAAAGCCGATCGACTTTGGGGAAGAATCCATAGCAGTGAACACGCAAAAGGCTCAAACCTTGTACGAACGGGGCAACTCCCTAGAAGCAATGGGACGCTTGTCAGCAGCGATCGAATCTTGGGAAAAAGCGATCGAACTAGAACCAGAATTTTATGAAGCGTGGTACAACCAAGGCGTAGCCCTCAGAAAAGTGGGACAGCTAGAAGAAGCTGTCACAGCCTACAACAAATCCCTAAAAATCAAACCAAATAATCCAGAAGCGTGGTATAATAGGGCCAACGTTTTGCGGAAGCTCAACAGACTCTCAGAAGCGATCGCCTCCTACGAACAGGCGATAAATTTTAAGCCAGACTACCACGAAGCTTGGACGAACCGCGGCAACACCCTCGTCAGCTTAGAAAAATTATCAGAAGCGATCTCCTCCTACGAGAAAGCTATAGCCATCAAACCCGACTACTGCGAAGCTTGGTACAACAAAGCGTTTGCCCTGAGAAAATCAGACCAAAATACAGCCGCGATCACCTCCTTCGACAAAGCGATCAAACTCAAACCAGACTTGCATCAAGCCTGGTACAACCGCGGCTTAGCCCTAGCCGATGAAAAACTCTACCCGGAAGCCGTCGCCTCCTACGACAAAACCCTGCAACTGCGGCCGAATTCCGCTGAAGCCTGGAACAAACGCGGCAGGGCGATCGCACAAATGGGAGAATTTGAAGCAGCGATCGCATCCTGGGACCAAGCCCTCGCACTCAACCCAAACGACAGCGAAACCTTTTACAACCGCGGCTTAGCCTTTGCCAACTTACAACGCTTTGAAGAAGCAATTGCCTCTTGGGACAAAACCCTAGAGTTGCAGCCAGACAACATCGAAGCCTGGTACAACCGCGCCATAGCCCTCAAAAAAATTCAACGATTTACCGAAGCGATCGCCTCCTACGATAAAATCATCGCACTCAAACCCGACGATCCAAACCTGTACTATCAAAAAGCTTGCGTGTACGTCCTAGAAAAACAAGTAGGCGAGCTCACAAACAGCCAGGAACTTGTAGCCACCACCATCCGGCTGGCGATCGAAAACTTATCCAAGGCGATCGAACTCAATCCCCAGAAATACCGGAAATTGTGCAAAAATGACTCTAAATTGCGTACAATACGGGAAGAAGTGCGGTTTTTAGCTTGATTTCAGGGTAGCAATGATTGATGGATACCAATGCCGCACTGCAACCGTTGTAGGCAAAACAGCACCATAAACCCCCATCATGCAAACCCTAGACAAAACTCAAGCAAAATTCGCTCAACTGGCAGCCCACCTCAGAGAAGTTAACGACATCGAATCAGTCTCGTCGCTACTGCATTGGGATCAAGCAACATATATGCCTGCCAAAGGTGCAAGTGCCAGAGGTCGCCAGTTAGCTACTCTCAAACAAATATCCCACGAAAAATTTACAGATCCAAAAATTGGTGAACTCCTAGAAGACTTGCGTTTCTACGAACAAACCCTCCCCTACGACTCCACCGCAGCCAGCCTGATCCGCATAGCCCGCAGAGACTACGATCGCGCCTCCAGAGTCCCCGCAACCTTCATGTCCGCACTCTGTCGCCACCAAGCCGACTGCTACGAAGTTTGGGCCGCGGCTAGAGCAGCCAACAATTTCGCAGCCGTTGAGCCGTATCTCGAAAAAACCCTAGAATTAAGCAGGCAATACGCCGACTTTTTCCCCGGCTACGAACACATCGCCGATCCTTTGATCGATCGTAGCGACTACGGCATGAAAGTATCTCTGCTGCGCCCGCTTTTCGCCAAACTGCGTGAAGAATTAGTGCCGATAGTCGAAGCCATCACCTCCCAACCTCCCGCCGACGACTCCTGCTTGCACCAAGACTTCCCAGAATCCCAGCAACTAGAATTCACCCGCAAAGTCGTAGAACGCATGGGGTACGACTTCCAACGGGGACGGCAAGACACCACCCTGCACCCGTTCATGACCAACTTCTCCATAGACGACGTACGAATTACCACCCGCGTCTATGAAGACCACCTGGATCAAGCACTGTTCAGCAGCATCCACGAAGCCGGACACGCCCTCTACGAACTCGGAAATTCCCCGGAATTTGAAGGCACCCTGCTTGCAGGCGGCATTTCCTCCGGCGTGCACGAAAGTCAGTCGCGACTTTGGGAAAATTTGGTCGGGCGCAGCCGCGGTTTTTGGGAATGTTTTTACCCGCAACTCCAAGGCGTATTTTTGCGACAGTTGGGACACGTATCCACTGACGCATTTTACCGGGCAATTAACAAAGTCTCGCGATCGCTCATCCGCACCGACGCCGATGAAGTAACCTACAACCTCCACGTCGCTATCCGCTTTGACCTAGAATTGGCAATGGTAGAGGGAAAACTAGCAGTGCGAGACCTCCCCGAAGCGTGGAACGAACGTTATAAAACCGACCTCGGCGTTGTCCCCGCCACCGACAGCGAAGGCGCGATGCAAGATGTTCATTGGTATGTTGGTACGATCGGCGGAATGTTCCAAGGTTACACCCTCGGCAACTTGATGAGCGCTCAATTCTACGAAACAGCAGTAAAAATCAATCCTGAAATTCCCGTAGAAATAGAACAAGGCAATTTTACCGTACTCCACGACTGGCTAAAACAAAACATCTACCAGCACGGCCGTAAATACACCGCTGTCGAATTGATCGATCGCGTTACAGGTTCTCCTTTAACTATCGATCCCTTTATCCGCTACATTCGCCACAAATACGGGGAGTTTTATGTCATTTGAGGGATAGCAACTTCATTTTGCAGACTTTAAAATGACAAAAAAAGTAGCCGCTTAAAAAAAAGGCGATACAGTTTGAGTATCGCCTAATTTCACAGCGAAAATCAAAAGTCTTAAATAAGGGAGTATGTATGTCTGAACTCTTTCAGGCTGTGATCGCCAGCGACGAAAAAACCGAGTTGCGTCAGTTTGTCAGCGATTTACGCGCTTTGGGAAACAAATATTTACTGCGAAATGACATAGTTAACGCTTTTGCCGCCTACTGCACCAAATACGAAAAGTCGGAACAGTTCCATCAATCTTCTCTTTTAAGCAAACTGATTTACTACGTTCAGGAAATTATTCTCGAAGATGACAGCTTTTGCGTCCTGCTGCGGCCAAAAATTGCTACAATGGAAATAGTGCGAGTTGCAGACGACTTGACTGTTGAGCAGATGACAGTGCAAGAATTGCTCGACGTGCGCGATCGCTTCGTCAACCACTTTCACCCCCAAGAAGGCGACATCCTCGAACTAGATTTCGGCCCTTTTTACGATTATTCCCCCACAATTCGCGACCCTAAAAACATCGGCAAAGGAGTGCAATTCCTCAACCGATATCTCTCCAGCAAACTGTTTCACGACGCCAGACAGTGGCAGGAAACTCTATTTAATTTCTTGCGGATTCACCGCTATAACGGCGTACAATTACTAATTAACGAACGCATAAAATCCCAAGAACAACTTTCAGAACAAGTCAAAAAAGCCCTCACCTTTGTCAGCGATCTTTCTGAAGAAGAACCCTACGAGAGATTTCGATTGGTTCTGCAAGTGATGGGTTTCGAGGCGGGTTGGGGAAATACCGCCGCCCGCGTCCATGAAACCCTAGGAATTCTTGACGAATTAATTGATTCCCCCGATCCGCAAACCTTAGAAGCATTTATTTCTCGTATCCCGATGATTTTCAAAATCGTCCTAGTTTCTCCTCACGGCTGGTTCGGCCAAGAAGGAGTTTTGGGGCGGCCGGATACGGGAGGGCAGGTAGTTTATGTCCTTGATCAAGCCAAGAGTTTAGAGAAACAACTGCAAGAAGACATTCATCTTGCCGGTCTCGATAGTTTAGGCGTCAAACCTAAAGTAATTATTCTCACCAGGTTAATTCCTAACAGCGACGGTACGCGCTGCAACGAACGTTTGGAAAAAGTTCACGCCACAGAAAATGCTTGGATTTTACGGGTTCCCTTCCGCGACTTCAATCCTAAAATAACTCAAAATTGGATTTCGCGGTTCGAGATTTGGCCTTACTTGGAAACTTACGCGATCGATTCAGAAAAAGAACTGCTGGCTGAGTTTCAGGGCAAGCCCGACTTAATTGTGGGCAACTATTCTGACGGCAACTTGGTAGCATTTTTGCTGTCTCGCAAACTCAAAACTACTCAGTGCAATATTGCCCATGCGCTGGAAAAATCTAAATATTTGTTCAGCAATCTCTACTGGCAAGAATCCGAGGAAAAATACCATTTTTCGCTGCAATTTACTGCCGATATAATTGCCATGAATGCAGCTAATTGTATTGTCAGCAGCACCTATCAAGAGATTGTGGGCCAACCGGATAGTGTCGGCCAGTACGAATCTTACCATTGTTTTACCATGCCGGATTTGTACCACGTTGTGAACGGGATTGAACTGTTCAGCCCTAAATTCAACGTCGTGCCGCCGGGAGTTAACGAAAGTGTGTACTTTCCCTACACGCGGATTGAAGACCGGGTGCAAGGCGATCGCGATCGGCTCAACCAATTGCTGTTTACTCTAGAAGACCCAGAACAAGTCTTTGGAACACTCGACGACCCGCAAAAGCGCCCTTTATTTTCGATGGCCAGGCTCGATCGCATTAAAAACATGACCGGCTTAGCAGAATTGTTTGGCAAAAGCCAGGAATTGCAAGAAAAATGCAACTTAATTCTAGTAGCTGGCAAGCTGCGGGTCGAAGAAACCGAAGACTACGAAGAAGCAGAAGAAATTAAAAAGCTCTACGCAATTATCGACCAATACAACCTTCACGGTAAAATTCGCTGGCTGGGAGTGAGGCTTTCCAAAAGCCTGTCCGGCGAAATCTACCGGGTAATCGCCGATACCCAAGGTATATTTGTTCAGCCAGCATTATTTGAAGCTTTCGGCTTGACAATTCTCGAAGCAATGATTACCGGGATTCCCACTTTCGGGACGCAGTTTGGCGGCCCGCTGGAAATCATTCAAGATGGCGTAAATGGGTTTTATATCAACCCGACTAACCACCAGGACACTGCCCAAAAAATTCTAGATTTTTTATCGAAATGCGAACACAATCCCAACTATTGGTATGAAATTTCAACGCGAGGAATTGACCGAGTTTACAGCACCTATACCTGGAAAATTCACACTACCAAGCTGCTGACGCTGGCGCGGACTTACGGTTTTTGGAACTACTCGTCCAAGGAAAACCGCGAAGATATGCTCCGCTACCTAGAATCGCTGTTTTATCTGATTTACAAGCCGAAAGCCAAGGCTTTATTGGCAGAACACGCAAATCGATAACTGCCGAGTTTTGCTTTTTATATCAAATCGGTTGGTATTGGAATTATTCATCTCTCTCTTCTCTTTCTCTGTATCCTCTGCGTCAAGAGGGGTTTAATAATTCCGATACAACTGAGATGTTGTACCATTCTCAAGAACAGGCATCTTGCCTGTTCCACAAGACATGAATTTTCTTGTGGAACAGGCAAGATGCCTGTTCCTAAACAAGTAATTGAGAATGGTGCAAGATCTCAGATACAACCGAAATTGATATTACGGGGGGATTAAAGGAAAAAACAAGGAAAAAACTTCGCCTTTCATAGATCAACTTTGTACAAAATCTGCCTGTAAAGATTTGTGAATGACGGCAGGTTTTGTACCATAAGACTGAGGCTAAAAGACGTGGTTTATACGAAAATATGGGGTTTAGTAACCAAACATCTCGGAATCAACCGGGTTTATGAGGAATAGTGGGAACCGGGCCCTACTTCTAACAGGTAACTTCCAACTCGTAACTCCTGAGTGCGTCTGTCCCCATTGCCGAACTTCTAGAAGTCGGGGCAGATATAGCAACCGCGCCAGACGCTTAGAACTTTCTTAATGGCCCAAACCAATGCGGTCTATTACCCCTTCTCTCGGACTTCTTGTTACCCGATCGCCAAGTGAAATGGCCTTGTTCCTTTTTCCTTTTGCTATATGTCTCAGAAAGCAGTCCGGGTAATACAATTAGATTTAGAAACATGAAAACAGGGAAACCTTGTCAAACCTCACTAATAGGATGAAATTTATGCGTGTGACTACTGTTACGATTTTCAGCTTGCTCGCTCTGCTCGTTCCCGCCTTGACCAGAAAGGCAACTGCTGCTTTCGACTCCGAACCATTTGTGCAGGAACAGTACCGCAGAGATTTTACGGCTCCCGCCGATCCGGGTGCCTCAGCATCGCCGGAGGGAAATTCCCAAGGAGATATGTTTAACAAGCCTTTTTACGCGGGCGAGCAGCCGCCAGTGAGAAAGGAAAAAACTATCTCGGCGGGAGCTGACGGGCCAGAAGTTGCAGCCATACAGCAACGGTTGCAGGTGCACAGTTTCAAGGTGGGGACGATCGACGGTTCCTATGGCTCTCGCACTACATCGGCGGTTCGTGCCTTTCAGCAGTCTCAGGGTTTGAAGTCAGACGGCATTGTGGACAAAGAAACTTGGACAGCTTTAGCAGCAGATCCCGCGCTTGCTCCTGAAACTGTGCAGAGCAATGTTCCCATTCTGAGCAATGCTGCTGTTCCCGGCAATCCTCCAACTGTTCTAAATAAAGGCGCTGTCGGTTCCAAGGTGAAGACGCTACAGGTGCGTTTGGAAATACAGGGTTACGATCCGGGCCCCATCGACGGCATTTTTGGCGCTCGCACTGCTACGGCTGTCAAGAACTTTCAGAAATTTCAGGGTTTGATGGCTAACGGTATGGTGGACGAAACAACCTGGAAAGCGCTCGGCCAAAAGTAAGTGACAAGTGAAAAATACGGAAAATTGCTGTGGCGATAACTCATGATTGAACCCGGTGTCCAAAAATGACCGGGTTTCTCGATGTGGGGCGATCGAGCAATTGGGTCATCAGCCTGGGGATTTATCAGTGGGTGTCTTTCTTCAATCTAAAATCTAAAATCTAAAATCTAAAATCGATTGACCAATCGCTCTGTTGTGTGCTATAGTCTTTGAATGTCAAAATGCGGATATGGCGAAATTGGCAGACGCGCCAGATTTAGGTTCTGGTTCCGAAAGGAGTGAAGGTTCAAGTCCTTTTATCCGCACTACTCTCAACGCTTTGTACATCAATAGTTTCAGGTTTGTTACGGCGGCATTAAAACTTACATTTTCCGCTCATCCTTCGCTCTGTTAGGTGTTGAGGATTTCCAGAACTGCTTCCATATCAGCCAAGTCCGCCCTCGACTTTTTACGCCGCGCTTTTAACTGGTTGAGTAAGTCACCCGGCTCTGGAAATTCTGCGACTGCCGGAGTTGAGTTGTTATTTTCCTGCCGATCAGCCCAGGAAGATCAAGAGAAAAAGGCGCAATCAGAAGAATTAAAGCAATTGAATGATGAGGGTAAAATTGATTTATATTACTTGGATGAAAGGGGATTTTGTTGGATTCCTTGTGTCCCCAAGGGCTGGCTGGATATAGAAGAATATTTAACAATTCCTAGTCGTCGTAGTCAGCGAATGAATGTACTAGGAATTATGAATCGAAATAACCATGTTGAAACTTATATTTCATCTCAAAGTATTAACTCGCTCTGTGGTTATTGCCTGTATTGATGCTTTTTTACCCGCAGTACATAAGCCAACGGTGATTGTCACAGATCAAGCTTCTATTCATACCAGTGATGCTATTGTTGACAAACTTGAAGAGTGGAAACAACACAATATTACTCTTTTTGAGTGACCTTCTTACTCTGCTGAATTAAATGTAATTGAAATCCTATGGCGGTTGCTCAAGTATGAATGGAGGGAGATATCTCCTTACAAAAGTTTGGAAACTTTCGTTGGAACTGTCGAAAAAATTCTGAAAATTTTTGGAGAAAACTATGTAATTAATTTTGTCTAGCTACTTAGGGCTTGCTGAAAAAGTGAGAAAACAGCATTTAGAAAGATGAGTGAATTCGAGTTCTCCTCGGCAATATAA
>NZ_JAUBSA010000130.1:0-8061 GCF_036702115.1 Microcoleus sp. LAD1_D5
GTCATTGGTTTTCTCACCGGATGGTCTTGGATTTTACATTCTTTATCTCTATCACATCTTTAAAAAAATGGTATTACCTGGATCGTTAATGGTTTAAATGCGTAACAGCTTATGAGGACTAATGAGTTCTTCAGTCCTCTGTGAGAGGACTTTAGCTATGAGACAGGGAATTCATTCCCTGGCGGACTGTTGGGTCAGCGGGAGGACTGGCGAACTAAAAGCTTAAGTTGACACTAATAGGTAGCGGGGAATCACTTCGGCGCACCTCAATGTCGTCGTAGGGTTCGCGCTGTACACTTTACGGGAAATCAAATAATACCCTAAAAATCAAAATAAATATAAGGCAAACCGCCTTCGGGAGCCAACACCCAAACCGCATACAAACAAAGTGGCACTAACACCAATTTTATAGGCCAATTTAACTCCAACTTCAAACCCCGACTCAACGCATAATTCCCCAGCATCGCCACAGCCAAAGCAGCCAACATCCAAGTTAAATGTACTCTTTCCAAACCCAAAGCTTCCACATAAACTTTATCTGCAAACTGCACGTCAGCAGGGTGCCCCCACAAATGCGAAATCGCCCATCCAGAATCCTTTAAATCGGGAAGTCGGAAAAAAATCCAAGTACCAAAAACCATCGCCTGAGTCAATAGCCAACCGATCGCAATCCCGATCGGATTTTCCCACAAAAACTCGCTCCGCAACCGCTTAAACAGCACATCAGTCAACCTGTGAACCGCCAAAGCTAAACCGTGTAAACCCCCCCACACAATAAATCCCCAAGCTGCCCCGTGCCAAATTCCCGCAATTAACATGACGATCGACAAATTCAGACAAGTGTGCCACAAACCGACTCGCGAACCGCCCAAAGGAAAATACAAATAATTGCGTAGCCAATCGCCTAAAGTCATGTGCCAGCGTCGCCAAAAATCAGCTATGCTGGCACTAAAATAAGGAAAATCAAAATTTGGTGGCAAATACCAACCCAGCAGCAAAGCAGTACCGCGCGCCATGTCAACATAGCCACTAAAATCGAGATAAAGTTGCAGCCCGTAAGCAAAAATAGCCAGCCACAAATCCTCGCTACCCGCCCGCTGCAAGTTGGTAAAGCTTAAATCGACATAAATTCCCAAGTTATCTGCGAAAAGACCTTTTTTTACTGCACCAAAGGCGATCGTCCAAAGTCCCTCAGAAATGCGATCGGGCGTCGGAAATTGCTGAGTTTTCAGTTGATATATCAAGTTGTGATACCGAGTAATCGGCCCGGAAATCAGTTTTGGAAAAAACAACTTGTAAGCAGCAAAGTGCAGCAGCGAAGTAGCAGCAGGCGCGCCTCGGTACACGTCAATCAAATAAGCAATGCACTCAAAGCAAAAGAAACTCAATCCCAGGGGTGCGATGACGTGACTTTTCACCCAGTCAGCCCCGTCGATAGCTAAAGGCCAATTTAACAAAGTGCCGATCGAACTCAATAAAAAAGGCACATACTTAAAGCCCAGAAGCAGCAACACATTCAGGCAGATGCCTATCCACAGCAGCAACAAACGGCGGCGGTTCCAAGATTCATTAGCAATCCGCCAATCCAGAGGTTCCCCAATCGCCATCGCCAAGCAGTAATTAAACAAAGCACCAACTAACAGCAGAGGAATGTACCAAATTTGCAGCGAAGCGTAAAAAATTAAACTACCCACCAACATGATGAACAGCCGCCACCACCGCAGCGGAACCAACCAGTAAGCCGCGAACAAAACCAATAGAAACAGGGCATATTGAAGGGAGATGAAAGTCATACCATTTTAGATTTTGGATTTTAGATTTTGGATTTTAGAATTGAGAATGGCTTATTTGGTATGGGTTTGGATTACGAGCCTACTGTTGCATTATTTTTATTAATCGAGACTTTGCTAAGAACGAGATTTATCAGGGATTTTAGCCGATCGCCGACACGAAAACAGGCCCTCGGTAAGTCTCTACTATATAGTCGGCAACTGAGAACTGCTACATTTTACAGCACAAAGGTTAAATGCTGTTGCAAATTAAATAAATCTTGCCTGCTATAAATTAACTCTCTTACGAACAATATAAAATTCGGTGAAAAAAATCTAATAGGACTTACGCATTGACAAAAAACATCATCTATGTATTCTAGACAAGGCCACCACTACTAAAGTTTGCTAAAATCGGCTCACGTATAACTGAAGTGAATAGATTCCTTTGGACTTCATACCAGTTACTAATTATTTTTTCAGACCGCATCAACTCTAATTTAACACTCATCTGGAAGTGAACAAAATACATGAGTCTTGATTGCACAGGTATCTCTTACCATGAACCGACAAATTCCACATACTTGCTTGATGGCTCTATGAAAGGTTTCAATTCGCCAATCAGTATCATGAATTGTGATAAATTCATCTCTTGTAATCTCAGGGATTTTTTCTCACTTTGGCAAAGAGAAAATAGAGTGTCTAGACGCCTTTTTTTAAAAGCTTTTTCTAAACAACTTTATAAATCCCAATTCTTTTAAATGAGTTATTAATCCTGACTCAGGAATTGCCAGAGTGCTTACCTGGCAATAATTATGTGGCTCATTTGATACAGTCCTTTTTTTTTCAATTCCGAATATAAAAGCCAAATTCTGGTTTTTTGGAAATTTCTAGTTTTCCACTTCTGAATACCAACTATCTCCTGTTACTATTTTTGGCTTGACTCCCCAATTTCTTATTTCACTCACCATTTCTCTCAAGTAATCCTTTTGGGTTTTCCCTCCTTTTTATCATAAATTCTGTAATTTATTGGGACGCTCGTTACCATTAATATCGCTGTAATATAGGGTGATTAAATTTAAACCAATAATAGTTTTATGAGCTTTGCCTGACCCAAAATAACTAATCAATTCGGCATTTTTAGGGTCGCTGTCAATCTTTTCTCTGACTTTATCCTCTACACTTAGTATCCCTCCTGTCAAGTTGATTATTTTCTCAATCTCGCTGAATAAGTCTTTCGGCTCCTACCTTTCTCTTAACAAAAAGCTATTGATAGAATCGTGATCAACATCTCCCAATATCTCTGATAATCTGCTACATCCTCCCAACGCGGTGGTTCGGACAACAAAAATCAGGTGTAAAGGTCTATATTGCATTGTGCCGTAGAGGGTTTAGTTATTTTTCTCCTTGTCCGATACCTAGAAAGTAGACGACAATTATTTATCCATTCACTGTTTGGTTATTTTGTCAATGCGTAAGTCCTATTGGTGATCACTCTCACGCCGTCAGTCTCATATTCAGGAGCAGGATTAGCATTACTCAAGGTGGGGGAGACTCCCACAGCTAAAGTTGAGAGCGCTACCAGACAAGCAAGTCGGATGTTTAGGAATGAAAAATCAATAACTTGATGAATTATCAGATACAATGAAGAACAAGGGTAGATCGCTTACCTTACCAAAACTGAGAGCAAGTTGCAACAGTTTTTTTATTACAGTACACTATTTTACCTGGAAACCCAGGTTTTATTCTAGTTCAATTGAGTCAGAAATGAAGAAGTTTTATAACTCTTTATCAGAGAAAGATAAAAGAAGGTATGCAGGGATAGAGGCTCAAAACTTGGGCTGGGGTGGAATTAGCTATATAATACGACTTTTGGGATGTAGTCGAAATACCGTCCTCCAGGGAATAGAAGATTTTAAAAAAAATGGAGCAACAGATAGAGACAGTCAATAATTCAAAAATTAGAAATTCTGGAGGTGGGAGAAAAACTATTTTATCTACCCAAATCGGAATTGATGCCGCCTTTTTAGAAGTTTTAAAATTTTCCCCAGCCGGAGACCCAATGAATGAGTTAATTAAATGGACTAATTTAACACAGAAACAAATAGCTCTAGGACTTAAAGAAGCCGGATTTTCTGTCAGTCTTCCCCTACTAACGAAACTCTTAAAAAAGCATGGATATGTAAAACGAAAAGCCCAAAAAAAGCAAACAATAGGAAGTAATAAAAATCTTAATGCTCAATTTGAAAAACTTGCTAGGCTCGACACACAGTATAGAGAAGCAGGCAACCCCATTATTAGTTTTGATACCAAAAAGAAAGAAGTTTTAGGTGATTTGTATCGTTCCGGTACTCTTTATACAACCGAACTTGTCCTTACTGTCTTACCATGATTTTTGGAGTTTAGGTTGCGGGAAAGTAATTCCACAGGGAATTTACGCTTGCCAAAAAAATAGAGGGTATGTAACATTAGGCAACAGTAAGGAGACCAGTGAATTTGCTTGTGACTCCATCAAAAACTGGTGGAATAATTATGGAAAAGCCGCTGCTCCCAATGCCAATTCGATTTTAGCTAAGTGTGATGGTGGCGGCAGCAATAATGCTAATTATTATATCTTTAAACAAGATTTACAAAAATTAGTCGCTGAAATTGGAATTGAGATCACAATTGCTCATTACCCTCCGTATACATCTAAATACAATCCCATTGAACATCGACTCTTCCCTCATATAACCAGAGCCTGTCAACGAGTGATTTTTACAAGTCTAAATTTAGTCAAAAGTCTCATGGAAAAAACTCACACTAACAAGGGTCTATCTGTAGTTGTAAATGTGCTCGATCAAATTTATAAAATTGGTCGAAAGGTGAGTGATGATTTCAAGAAAAACATGAAAATTGTTTTTGATGAATATTTACCCAAATGGAACTATCGAGCCGTACCTCAACTCACACTAATTAATCAAGTTATTAATTGTTTATTCCTTAGTTTCATAATACAAACTGATTTATAGTTTGATAAAGTCTACAACACTAGCCGGAAAAAACCCGGTTGAATTTTCAATTTTTAATTTTCACTTGTGACTCGGCTGGCGTTTCCCCACCGTACAAATAGCGGTAACTCATCCGAGAAATCTCCCGAATCAATGTTTGAGCTGGCTTCTCGCTTTCCGGCGAATGCTTCACCATCACCGCCACCAAATAACGCTTACCGTTCGGCAAATCCACCATCCCCGCATCCGCTAGCATTGTATCAATGTTGCCGGTTTTGTGAGCAATAATTGAACCTTCGCCTAAACCTTTCGGCAGCAAAGAATCATTTCTAGTTTGGCGCATGATTTGCAAAATACGATCGCGCGATTTCACAGATACCAAATTACCCCGATCGATCTGGGCTATGATATTAATCAAATCCTGCGGACTGGTAGTATTAGTTCCCTCCAAATCAGGCAAATTATTGCGGAGAACCGTCGCCTTCAAACCCCAATTGGCAAAATGCTGATTCAACACTTCAGCACCTCCCAACAACTCAATCATCATATTTGTCGCCGTATTGTCGCTGACAACAATCATCTTTTGGGCAACTTCCAAAGCCGAATACTTCTTGCCCGCAGCCTGGTCTTGCATATCTCCAGAACCGCCGACAATGTGTTCGGACTTCAGCGTCAGCATCTGATCTAACTGCACTTTGCCCTCATCTACTGCTTGGAAAAAAGCTACTAAAATTGGCACTTTGATCGTGCTAGCTGAAGCAAAAGCAGTATCCCCATTAAAATTTAGGTAGCTTCCAGTATCTAAATCGACTAGAAATATTCCGGCTGTCAAACTAGGATTTTCTGTTGCTAAAACCTGAACTTGCGTTTTCAAAGCTCCTAATTCTTGATTCAATTGCAGCACTTCTGGGGTTGCGGATGCCGCAGATGCGCTATCGGCTGGGTTTTTCTGCCCTGCGGTGGTTTGTTCTTCTGTCGCTACAGTGGATGCTCGACTGACGGCATTTACCACCGACAGCAGCGTACCGCAAATCACCGCTATCCCAACTCCCAAAATCAGCAAGCGAGTAGCGTACACCAACGGCGGCACGCTCCGAGGTGCAGAGCGTTTACCCGGTCTCTGACTCGCTTGTGGGCGCGGTTTAGGCACGGGGCGTTTGTTGGCATCTGCGGGGATTACCGTGTCTGAAATGCGCGTTGGGGGCGAACTGGGACGACTTCCACGGGTGGCAGGGGGAGTGGCAGTTGGGAGCTGGCTGTTGGGATTGCTGGCGATCAAACTCACATCTTCCCGCTCCTGATTCGGGTCCGGAAACTCAAACATATCGACAGCAGCGAGGGCTTTTTTGCGTGGTTGGCGAGTCTTCGACTGCGGAGTTTTGCTGGTTCTGGGTTTTCTGGGGTTAATTGCCGATCGGGGATCGGATAAAAAGTCTTGTGTAGTAAATTCTTCCGAAGATGTGGGAGAATTGGCTCCATTTCTGCTGCCGCGGCCCTGTTGCGGTGGCAAAGTCGCAGGTTCGGGCGATCGAATTTCTGAATTGCCGTTTGGCGGTTGCGGAGGGCGACGGCGGCCGGAGTTGCCAGACTGACTTGCTTTGCCGGACTTAGGCTGCTTTGAGCCGGAGTTTGGAGAGGATATCGACGAGGATATCACCGATAATATCGATCCTTTGGGAAACCGCTCTGCCACGTCTTACTCCTTCATCACTACTGTAAAGTTCAAGTTTAAGATTTTTCAGCTTGTCAGCCAATCAATTTTAGATTTTAGATTTTAGATTTACCCCAGACGCTGCATGGTATCAGCAACCGGGTTTATTGCTCGCAAATTATCGCAAAGCTTAGGTTTTTAGTCAAGAAACCCGGTTATCAAGGTGACAAGTGGGTGCAGGAAAGTTCTCTGTGAAAAAAATCCTCAATCTGCTTCGTAAAACTTCCCCAAACTTGACTAAAGCTATCTTTAATCACAGTTCGGCGTTCACTTCCTGCGCTGTTGGGTGGTCGGCCATCCCAAGATAAGCAGGCTATCCCCCAATAGCCTTGGGTTCCCAATTTAAAATAATTAAAGTCAGCGAAGGAGTCGCCTCCTCCACTGCTCTCCAAAACGGAACGTGATAGTTTCCCATCATTCCGCTCCTCAATAAAACGGCTGTTGTCATCAGTACGTCGTTACCAACATATCGTTTTTCCAAACCCAAGAGCTTGGTTCCACTGGTGGCTTAGGTTTAGCACTTTTGCAGCTAGATTTGTTACCGAGACTGCCATCATTGGCGGTCTTTGTGTCGTGGCAATGTCGATGAAGTAGTTGCCAATTATCATACGAGTCCCTTCCACCTTTCGATTTGGGGACGATGTGGTCAACCTCTATCGAATCTCCATCTTTGAAGTAGTTATCGCAGTGAGCGCATTTCCCTTTTTGTCGCTTGAGTAATTTAGCCACTCTTACGGGTATTTCGGGGTGTACTCCCATTCTTGAACTCCAATATATCCAGTCCCCGTCATAGGGTGATGCCATCCCTTTTACTTTTACATAGCGCTTTATTTCGGTGGAGCTATGTTGTATTAGCATTTGAGGATTGTTACCCTCTCCGGTTGCGAACACCCAGTTATTGCTTTCTACGGTTTTAAAGTATTTGCGGCTTATCCACTTTTTACTTTTATTCCTATGACGATGGCGACCCCATTTCATGAGCTTTTAAAACACTAGATTCTTCAGCCTATCAAATACTCTTTGGCTGACGACAGTTGAGAAGTATTTACACCAACCCCTTATGATAGGATTGATTTTCTTAATTAAAATCGCTGGGTTTAATCCTCGCTATTTATTTATTACTTCAGCAACTTTTCTGTAGTGCCTTTTCTGACTCTCTTTACTGGGGGTGATAATAGTCTTATAACCTAGTGATCCGCCCCTGCTTTTGGTTCCTGAATTGTATTTCCCGACTGGGAATTGCCTGATGTTAAACCCTAAAAAATCGAATCCGGGTTCTTCATCCACTAATTTATTTAGGGTGTGGGCTAATCTTGTCTTACTCGGTTTTAATTCTAACCCAATGCCACTCAACCACTTCTCTATCTCCAATTTACACAGCTTTATGACTTCTAAATCCTCATGAAGGACTACAAAATCATCTGCGTATCTAATCAGTGAAATCGATTTAAGCTTGTCTCTTACACTCAATTGAGTGTTGTCAGGTCGCTTCATATCGAATTTTGGGGCTAAACCCAGGGTAAGAGCATCTCAATCATGCTTGACAAAAGCACTTGAGAATTTGCATCATATAGTCATTGTTCATCGCAGC
>NZ_JAUBSA010000131.1:0-7940 GCF_036702115.1 Microcoleus sp. LAD1_D5
GCTGACGGATTGAGTTTTGAGGCTTTGCAAATTAACTCGATGGCGCATGGCACACTGCTGCAAGTTGCTGCGACAGGCGAGGTTTTGGCTCAGGTTTTTGGGGCTGATAATACTATTACTTCTCTGGATTTTTTGACTCTTTCTCGTTAAGACAAGCCTCACAAAAAACAGCGTGTAGGGTTCCATTCACAAAGCACCTTACCGCTGTTTATTCAAAAATTCTAATCCTAAAAAAATAGCTGCGATGCTTCCTGCTACACAAATTTCTCGGTTTTTTATTTTTACCAAAACTTCGGCAACGGGGACTAAAACAACTTCAATATCTTCTGTAATATCTAATTGAATTTTGCTGGCAAGCTTGACATTTTTAGCAAAGTATAGGTAGATAGAATTGGTGTCTTTTACGGGGTTATCATATAAGGTTGCTAGTTCCAAAATTTCTTCAGCAACATATCCCGTTTCTTCGGCAAGTTCTCTGGCTGCTGCCGATTTCCCGCTCTCTTCAGCAGGATTGAAAGTTCCGGCAGGCAGTTCCAGCAAAATTTCGCCTACTCCGTGCCTGTATTGGCGCACTAATACAAGTTCTTGCTGCTCTGTCGTGGCAAATACGAGGGCGATATTGGGTCGGACATTAACAAAAAAGTCGTCTATAATTTGTCCGCTTGGCAATTCTATTTCATCTTGTCTAACCTGACACCACTTGTTGTTAAGAACGAAGCGCGATCGCAATAATTTCCATTTAGTTAAATTTTTCATATCGCCATAATGCTAAACTTTCAGCGTCATCCGAAGGCACAATTTTCCCATCCATAATTTATTTCAGATCAAAAATTTCACCCAGCCGCCATGCCATACAAAAAATTACTCACCAGATTTGGGGAAGACTTACCAAAATGGACTGTTAATTCTCTAGCACCGGGATTGTTGGCGATCGAGTCACTGAGTCTGGGTCTAGCAGTCGTTGCCGCAGTTGCAGCAGTGCCAGCAACACTGGAACCAGTAAATGCTTCTACAGTCACAAGTTGGAAATTTGATCCGGCGACAAATCAGCTAGAAATTACTCTTCCAGAGGGAACAACCCCCACATATTCTCTACTCAACCCCAGTCAGATTGCTGTGGATTTGCCCAATACTGAGATCGGAGTAGATGCAACTCAGCTATACCCACAAGGCAGAGTGCGTTCTGTGGGAGTGAGTCAAGTTCAACCGGGAACGGCGAGAATTATGGTCAATTTGGCTCCTGGAGTCGGTTTTAGCGCGGGGAAAGTTCAATTCCAAAGAATTGGGGTAGAAAATCGCTGGGTGTTGCGTCCTTCGATCGAACCGACTGCGAGTATGGAAAATCCCGAAACTCAACCCCAGCCTGCAATACAAGTACCGCAAAACCAGCCACCGACAGATTCTAACTCAACTGCTGCCCCAGAGGTCGATCGACCTGAGCCTCCTACTTCCCCGAATCCCGGTACAAATTTTTCGCCGCGGTCAACTTCAAATGACCAAATCCGGCCGCTCAGAGTGCCTTTAGTCAACGTTCGCCTTGACGAACGCCGTGGGGTACAAGCTGCTGCTGTACCCCGCCTAGACCCTCAAATAACGACTGCTGCACCCCAACAGCGGACGCTTACTTTTGGTGAACCGCTTCCTCGCGGACGATCGAATGCTCCTTTGCAGGCTGCGGCTGGGGCGAATGTCTTGTTGCCGGCGGGCACGGAGCTGAGTTTGCTATACCCTGGCGATCGGGCTTTGCGGTTACAAGCAAAGCCCAGCCGAGAGGAAGTGCTGCTGCTGCAAGGGGGAATTCTCGACAGTCGCGGTAATACGATCGTACCTGCTAATACGCCGGTCATCGGTCGATTTGAAACCACTAACGTCGGCAGTCGATTTGTAGTGGAAGCTATTAGTCTCAACGGTCGCAATATCCCTCTGGTGGCTCGCTCGGAACCCGTGGAAGGCCGACGGGCTCAGCCTTCCGATCGCAGTTTGTTGCGAAATACTGGTATTGGTGGCTTAGCTTTGTTCTTGCTGAGCGGCTTTTCTGGTATCGGTTTGTTGGCGGGAGCAGCCGGTGGTGTTGCTACAACTTACGTCGCGACTCCTCAACCTGCTACGATTCAACCCGGTCAAATTTTGCAAGTTGAGTTAACGGAAGATTTCCCCCAGTTTGGTTTTTGAAGCAAGAAGGAAGAGGTTCGAGGGAAGACTTTTTTCTTCCCTCGAACCTCTTCCTTCAATATTTTCTTAGAGCAGTTTTCCATTCTATAAAATAAAGTAGGGACTTAAGCCAAGCCTAAGTCCCTACCCCATATCTGTACTTTGCTCAAGCGAAAACCGCTATATCGGCGATTTAGAAATTTTGACCTTCCGTGGTTGGAGCTATCGAACCCGGTTGGTTGAGGAACAGGTTTTTAGCGCCGTCGTTTTGGTAGATACAGTTAATTTCGGGTTGAGCTTCCAGGGGGCCGGTGAAGCCAAAGGTGTTCATGCGATTTTTGCAATCGCGCACTTGGTCTTGGCTGATGAGTTTTCTTTGTTCCAGAATTGCCCAGTTATTGGTTCGCAGGACGCATCCGGGGCGCATACTCGGCTGCGAGATGTAGACGTTGAAAGGGTTGAGGGTGACGTAGAGGCGCATATCTGTCACCATCGCGCTTGCTCCAAACTGCACGCAAAGTTCTGGGTTCGGGGCACTGCGGTCGATAAATTCGCGGGAGGCTACGTTCTCTGGGCTAATTGTAGCTGTGGAGCTAAAGGCAATGCCAATCCCAATTCCCAGAATAAAGACGGCTGTTAAAATCCCTAGGGTGGCGGAATTGAGAAAAGAGGGTTTGCCGGACTGAGGTTGACGCCGCGACTGTCCGCCCATTGAGCCGGAATAGTCGGAGTCTTCATCTCCTCGGGGTGGGTCGCCGCTGAATCTGTCGTTGTAGGATTTAGGTTTGCGTTTCATATAAGGTTCCCTCTGTTCTGGAGACTCAACAGGTAGTAGTTTGTTATTTTTAACCGATCTCGCCTTTCTAATATTATGACGCTAGGAAGGTGGTTGCTACAGGCCCCAGACACCCTCTCTGGGTTTGGTTTTTGGTTCACAGCTCGCGATCGACCAAGGGGCTGCCTTGTCTGAATTTTCAGATTTCAATAAAATAGCTGAAAGTGACATACTCTTGCACAGCGGAGGAATCCGGCTCAAGATGGTTAACAAATTTTAACATTTTACAAGTCAGGAGGTATAGATTAGTGTCTGTCGAAATTATTCAAAAGCCATCCACAGTCCGTAAGCTTGCACCGCGCTACCGCGTTCTGCTGCACAATGATGATTTCAATCCTATGGAGTACGTGGTGCAGACTTTGATGGCGACGGTACCGAGTCTGACTCAGCCACAGGCGGTAAATGTGATGATGGAAGCCCATACTAACGGGATGGGATTGGTGATTGTTTGCGCTCTCGAACACGCTGAGTTTTACGCTGAAACGCTCAATAATCACGGATTGAGCAGCAGCATCGAACCTGACGATTAGAACCTGACGGTACTGCAACGGATTCGCCCAGCGGATTTCAGACTCATACCGTCCACCCTCATACCAAAAAGCCAAGGGTTAGGCCCTTGGCTTTTTGGTATATTTAATCGGGTAGATATGGAAATTTGAAGAGCATAGGTTTTTCGGAACGGCCGGAAGTGGTTCGGAGCTAGGTGAGCTCTCGCGCCAATTTCAACTCTCCAATCTCAAATCTTTATCCGAGGAAACTAAGGAGGAAATTAATAACGTCCTCCTCCGCCTCCTCCTCCGCGAGCAAATTTTCCAGGGCCGCCGCCGCCCCGGTTGCCGCCACCCCGGCCGCCTTCATCTTCGCGCGGCTTAGCTTTGTTAACTTTGAGGTCGCGACCCATCCACTCTGCTCCGTCGAGAGCACTAATGGCTGCATCTTCTTCTGCATCTGTGGACATTTCTACAAAACCGAAGCCGCGGGGGCGACTGGTTTCTCTGTCGGTAGGTAGATGTACTCGCTTAACGGTTCCGTATTCGGCGAAGACGGTGGTGATGTCTTCTTGGGTAACTTGGTAGGATAAGTTACCGACGTATATCGACATGAGGAATAACTCCAAAATTTAGACAGTGCGAAGATTTCAGTTTCGGAGAGTCCCCTGCCGATACAGAAGGGCAAGTTTTTAGACAATTCTGTAGCAATGAACAAAGCCTGCAACTGAATCTGATTCACACTTGGTACTTTAACATAGAATAGCGTCTTTTGAGTAGGTTTCAGCAGTTAATTAAGTCGTTCTAATTAAACGTAAAACTTTTAGGGTATTCATAAACCTGGTTTATCAGTGTAATGTTTTGTCTGCAGTGGAAGCAGAGAAAGTTGTGGCGCGCGCTCTCACCGCAGGAAAGATACATCCACCTTGCCAAAGTTGGTAGTCAAAGCTAGGTTCACGTTTTCCAGGGCTTTGACTAACCACACCACGCCTTCTCGGGTACTGCATTCGTAGTGACCGAACAAAATTGCCAGGCGCTTTTCTAGGTAGGGCTTGACTTTGCCACAAATTAGTACGATTTTCAGCAGCAAACCTGTGGTTTGGGTGGGCCCGAGGTTTGAGATTAGGTCGATGAAGACAAAGTGGTTGGGCCGCACAGGACTCTCCACTACTAAAAAGTTCAATAACTGGCTGCAAGTTCTGATCATTAAAAATTCATTGAACTTCTGATCATCGCTGTGGGGCAGAGTATTTTGTAGTTGCTTATACAATTTTTCGTTAAAGAGACGTTTGCCGTAGCGGTCATCGGTGACAGAAGAAATCAGGTATTCGTACAAGTCATCTTTAAAGGAGCGGTAGGACTGATTTGTGCTGGCGTTCGCCGTGAAACGGCCCGCTAGCTGTCTGTAGGTATCGGCTCCTTCTACTTTTCCGACAAATTGCTTGAGGGCAAAGAATAGTTCCGGGTCGGTCAACAGTGTCGGATTTTTTATAGTTTGTATATTTCGACCGAAGGAAATGGAGGTTTCCCGACGCGCTATTTGGGCTTTTCTCACTTGGTGAGCGACATATTGTGAGAGATTGATCTCAAATTGCTGCTGCTTTTGAGCTTGGATTTTTTTAATGATTTTTTGCTGTTCGTAGGTGCTGTCGTCGCTGAGGAGGCAGTGTTTGTAGAGGTAAGGGTAGCGGGGAATTAAGGTTCCGAGGGCAAGGGTAGCAGGGGTTTTGCTGTTGCTGCTATCTTCATTGCTGTGAGTTATGACTTTGGCTAAGCGTTGGAGGGTGAGGTACTGTTCGCTTTCGGTAAACTGATTTACTAATTTAGGGATGGAGCCTCGCCCCCCCGATCGATTGTATCCAAATAATATTTTGGGCGCTTCTTCAAACACAGCGATCAATTCAGGGATGGCGGCTTGCTTGCTGGGGTAAGTTTGCCAGCGGTTGATCAGGATGTGGCAGCAGCGGTTGAGGATGTATTTGAACTCTTGTTCGGCGTGTTCTGAGCGTGCTATTTTATCGAGTGCGTCGGCGATCGAGCGATCGGGATATCCGGTACCCTGGATAAACAAAGTGCGAAAGCGGCTGATGAGTTCGGCCGGCTGCTCTCGTTGTACCAACTCCAGCCAATGCTTGTAAAGTAGCTGTTCTTCTTCGTGGCTTTGTCTGTTGTAGTCGTTCACTGTGGATTAACCCTCCGAGGCTGGGGCAGGAGCTTTCAGCGCTATTAGCTTGATGAATTGGCAAATGAATCGCAATAATTAAGTCAACCAAGCTTCTCGCCGGCTGAGACTTATGGGTAGAAGCTGTCAGCAGCTTAAGCCGATCGATATTTTTTGCTTAGTTAAACTATTTATCAACACCAGCATGACATGAATTGTTGGTAATTAGCAAGGCCTTAAATCACCATCGACTTTGTAAAGTATTGGTAAAGATTGTGGGGGGTACGGAATAATTTCTGGGTGAGCGGACGATTTAGTATTAGGATGATCAAGGTCAATCCTGAGCAGCAGCTCCCTGTTAGTTAAATTTGAGGTCGGCCGAGGTAGAATTAGCTGTGAAAATAATTATTTGAAATGTGAGTGCTGGTTATGGTTTGTCGCGTAAGTATCGCCCAACTTGCTGAAATTTTAACTGTACCTTTGCCTGCGGTGTCTAAGGGCGTTTTGACAGCTTTAGGGACAGGTATTGCCACAGATACGCGCACTCTTGAGGGGGGCGAAGTATTTTTGGCGCTGCGGGGAGACAATTTTGATGGCCATCAATTTTTGGCAAAAGCCCGGGATTTGGGGGCGATTGCGGCGATTGTCGATCGAGATTGGCAAGAGGAATTGCCTAATTTTCCGCTGTTGCGCGTGGACGATACTTTAAAAGCTTATCAGTCGATCGCCCGTTGGTGGCGTGACCAATTCAGTATACCTATAGTTGCTGTTACTGGTTCTGTAGGTAAAACTACTGTTAAAGAGTTAATTGCGGCGGTTTTGTCAACGAAGGGAAAGGTTCTTAAAACCCAATATAACTACAACAATGAAATTGGAGTACCAAAAACTTTGTTGGAGCTTTCACCCTTACACAATTATGCTGTAATTGAAATGGGAATGCGCGGGAGTGGCGAAATTGCGCTGCTGTCGCAAATTGCGCGTCCTACTGTGGCGGTAATTACTAATGTAGGAACGGCGCATATCGGGCGATTAGGTTCCGAAGAGGCGATCGCCCAAGCAAAGTGCGAACTTTTAGCTGAAATGCCTACAGATAGCATTGCTATTCTCAATCACGATGGTGACAGATTAATCGCAACTGCGTCAAAACTTTGGCAGGGAAAAACTTTAACTTACGGTTTAGAAGGCGGGGATTTGTGCGGGAAATTGCTGAATCATAATACAATGTTTGTAGATGGTGTAGAATTGCCGCTGCCACTGCCGGGACGCCACAATGCTGTAAATTATTTGGCGGCTTTGGCGGTAGGAAAAGCTTTAGGTATTGATTGGGAAGTTTTAAAGCAAGGTTTGTCTGTGCAGTTACCGGATGGACGGGCGCGCCGCTACGATTTGCCCGAAGATATTATGATTCTGGATGAGACTTACAATGCTGGTTTGGAGTCGATGTTGGCGGCCCTGAGACTGTTAGCAGATACTCCAGGAAAGCGCCGGATTGCGGTGTTGGGAACGATGAAGGAATTGGGCGACAGGGCGATCGAATTTCACCGCCAAGTGGGAAGAGTGGCGCGAGATTTGCATCTGGATGCTTTGTTTATTTTTGCTGATTTTGAGGAAGCGGCGGCGATGGCGGCTGGTGCGGCGGGTTTGCCTTTTGTGGAGATAGGAGATATTGCCAGGGAGAATTCCCGCGAAGATTTAGCAAGACATTTAATGGAGTTTGTCACACCGGGCGATCGTATTTTATTTAAGGCATCTCATTCGGTGGAGTTAAATCGAGTTGTGGAGAAGTTTCGCGCTGATTTGGCTGGCGAATAATATCCTGTCCGCGTCAAGAATTATAATTAAGTTTGTAGTGAGGACTTAAGCCCTCCATAAACTCGCTCGCCGTGAAGTCCTCGCTACAAACTCATGTTTTACACGATATGATATCATCTCCAAAGTGGGTGAAGCGGAGCTATCCGGAAGGGAATCGCCCTCCTTCACTCCCCTGACTAAATTTGACTCCTCACCCATTCGCGAAACAACCGAATTAAAGCATTTTCTTTTGTAGTTCTCCTCAATTCCAAAAAGCGCAGCATCTCAACTTGCGACAAAAAAGGAAAAGTCGGAGAAACATCTCTTTCTACATATTCCTGTGTTTCCAACTGATAAATTATTAAACGATTTCCGTCGTAGCGCCAAACTTCCGGTACGCCTAAACTTGCATATAAAGAAAGTCGATCGATCGAACTGCTAGTACAGCATGGCGGAAATAAAGTACCTATTTTATGGGAGACTGGGGCTAAGTGAGATAAATTGCACTCAGAAC
>NZ_JAUBSA010000132.1:0-7366 GCF_036702115.1 Microcoleus sp. LAD1_D5
CGGGCCTATCTTTTTTTACCACAAGTGGGTCAACGCCTTACCTTGTCTAGCTTCTAACGGGGTTGTCACCCCCCCAGCTTGTTTTCAAGCTTCTTGTTTATATCTACCTAGCAAAATTTTGGGGTGAGAGCCATAAGCGGGCGCCTTTAATTGGTTCTAAGAAATCCTTAGACGATTTGTAGACTTGCTGTATGCTAAGTCAAGGAGGTGAAGCAAGTGTTTAATTTGACGTTTGAATTTAAGTTGAAGCCCACAGCGACACAGATAGCAGTTGTTGAAGATTGGCTAGAACAGTGCCGCAAGGTGTACAACTATGCCCTAAGAGAACGCAAAGACTGGTACAACTCACGCAAATGTCAGATCAACTCTTGCTCCATTAGCTCCGAGTATATTATTCCTGCTGAGGTGCCTAGACCGACATATTCAAGTCAGTGCAAGGCTTTAACGGCATACAGGAAGACCAGCCCCGCATTGCAGCGAGTCAACGCTCAGGTGTTGCAACAATCGCTGCGGAGATTGGAAAAAGCTTTCGTCAGTATGTGGGAGCAAAATCACGGGTTTCCTCGGTTCAAAAAACAGGGGGCTTTGAGGTCTTTGAGTTTCCCACAGTTGGGTGCAACTTTCCATCAAGGCAACCGCTTTAAATTGCCTGTAATTGGCTCGATAAAATTTTGTCAGTCGCGTCCCATCCCCCAGGGCGCAATCGTCAAACAAGCTCGCGTCGTTAGACGGTCTAGTGGCTGGTATATAATGTTGACTTTGCAATGGGATGTCTCAATTCCCGATATCATTCCTCACGGCAATCCCGTAGGAATTGATGTAGGGTTGACTAATTTGATTGCAACTTCTAACGGGCTTTTAATTAAAAGAACGAGGTTTTTTGCTGACGCAGAACGCAAGCTTAAATTGCTGCAACAGCGCGTTACTAGAAAAAAGATCGGGTCAAATAATTGGAAAAAGGCTCAGAAAAAAGTCGCTTTGCTGCATGAATACGTGGCAAACTGCCGAAAAGATTGGCATCGCAAGTTGTCACATCAAATCTGTGATGACGCGGGTATGGTGTTTGTCGAAGACCTTAATCTGGTCGGACCCAAAGCGGGGATGTTAGGTAAGCACTGCTTAGATGCTGGGTTTGGGCAATTCTTCAACATATTGGAGCAAACTTGCTTTAAGCGCGGTGTGTATTTCCAGAAAGTAGATGCTAAAAAGACTAGCCAAATCTGTCCCAATTGCCTTAACGAAACAGGCAAAAAAGAGTTATCAGAACGAACTCACTCGTGTCACAATTGCGGCTATACAACCGACAGAGATGTCGCAGCCGCACAAGTAGTTCTCAACCGAGGGCTTGCAGCCGTAGGGCATACGGTCAAGATGCTTGCCGAGGGTAAATTCATTGGAATCCCTGCGAAGCAAGAATCCCTGCGCCTTTAGGCCCGGGAGTGTCAAAATCAAAACATTAAAATTAATTCAGAGGCGGTAGGAGTTTTGCTAATGAGTAAGCGTTCTTCGGTGGAATCCCCAAATCATCAATCCTCTTCAACCCCAATCAACCCTGCTTTGCAAGCAGTCCTGGGGAGTCTAGATGTAAATCTAGAAGCAGAACTGACAACATACAGAAGGCACAGGCGGCGCGCCGAACAGTGGGTGTCGCCCTCAGTTCGTACCGGCAAGCAAACAGCCACAACCGAGCAACAGCTAGCCCAAAATTTGGCGCCGGAGACTGCGGAGGAAACCCAGCAGCCGCTATCGCTGCCCCTATCCCTTGCCGGCACTCAGGGCGATGCCCCGCTAGCAACTACTAGGGGTGGGACAAAATTATCTAGCAGTGCCTTCGCACCCAACAATTATCTCGAATCAAGCGAAAAACTGATCGAAAGTTTGGACGAGTCAAAAGCTGAGCCTACGGTAGAACGCAGTTTAGCCGCCAGTTTGTTAACTCCCTTGGGACTGAGTTCGATGCTGCTGTTTTTGCTGTCGTGCACAGCTTTGGGCTACGCAGTCATGTACCCATCAAATCTAGTTAAGATGGCCGGCCTGAACCGTTTGCTCGATCGCACCTCACCCTCTTCAAGCGACAGTCCCGCCTCTACTGCCATCTCAGATACCAGCACCAAGGAACTACCGAAAGCACCAAATCTGGTATCCAAAGAATTTGTCGAGCTAGATTTGAGCACTCTCAGCAATGTCCAGCCGACAGTCAGCCCGATTCCTTCCCCGTCACCAAAAGCATCAATCCCGCCAACTCCGCCAGCGCCTCCGGGTCCGAGCGGGGCTGTGCCGATTCCTACAGAAGACGGCAACCCGCCCAGAGGCAGGGAACAAGGACTCAATAATCTGAGTACGGCTTTGCTTCCCAGTCCCAGCCCCAGCGCCGCCCAGCCTGTGCCGACTCTGCCGACACTGCCTCCCACACCCTCTCCAGCCCAGCCTGCAGCCACATCCCCAGCGCCAGCATCCCCAGCCGCCGCATCCCCAGTCGCCGCATCCCCACTGGGAAGGCCTGCACGGGCCGCCGACGGTTTCTATTACGTTGTCACCGATTACACCGACGAAAAATCGTTGCAGCAAGCCAGAACCGCAGTTCCCGATGCCTACGTGCGAAACTTCTCAAAGGGTGTCAAGATCCAAATGGGGGCTTTGAACGATCCTGCCTCAGCAGAACGTTTGGTGAAAGAACTCCAAGAAAAAGGGGTGAAGCCACAATACTATCAGCCATAAATTAGGTAAAGGGTGAAAAACTTTAACTAATTTGTTAGACAAAGCTAGACAATGAGGAATGTTTTGTCTAACACAAAATTGGTTTTGTAATTGTCAATTCCCAGTCCTAAATCTAAAATTTAATAAAATCGGGAGACGGGCAAAATGGGATTATTCGATCGCCTATGGCGAGTGATTCGAGCCAATATTAACAGTTTGGTCGGGGCTGCAGAAGACCCAGAAAAAATTCTGGAACAGGCTGTAATGGATATGCAGGAAGATTTAGTGCAGCTCAGACAAGCTGTCGCAGGGGCGATTGCAGCTCAAAAACGCACTGAACGCCAGTGCTCCCAAGCTGAGTCTACAGCAGCAGAATGGCATCAGCGGGCGCAGCTAGCTTTGCAAAAAGGCGAGGAAAATTTGGCGCGGGAAGCTCTGACACGCAAGAAATCCTATCAAGAAACGGCAACGGCGATGAAAGCCAGTCTCGGACAACAGAACGCTGTTGTGACTAAACTTAAAGAAAATATGCGGGCGCTCGAAAGTAAAATTTCCGAGGCAAAATCTAAAAAAGATATGTACATTGCCCGAGCTCGATCGGCCGCATCGTCGGAAAGGCTGCAAGAAATGATGGGCAATCTCAGTACCGGCAGCGCTTTGAGCGCGTTTGAACGGATGGAAGAGAAAGTCATGCAGCTAGAAGCTCGCTCCGAAGCAATCGCAGAACTCGGAACTAATGATTTAGAAAAGAAGTTTCTCTCTCTCGAAGGTGCCGACGATGTGGATACCGAGTTGGCGACGATGAAAGCACAAATGCTTCCGGGCAACAATACACCCAAATTGCCGTCGGGCGAGCCGCCCGCATCCTGAACCCCAGGCAATAGAACAATAGTCGGGAGACCAAAAACTTCTCAACAGCCTAGCTAGAGATGGCTCGAAGCCTGTTGGGGAATTCCCGGATCGAAGTTAAACTCAATAGATAGGTGCATGAATAAGCTTGCCTGCATCACATTACTCGATCGCTTTAAACTGGATTTATCTGTCTGCAAAAATTGCCAAAAACTAAATCCCACTAAAAATCTGACAAGAGTAAATTTCACAACTGCGGGCTAGGGCTATCAAGCCTGCTTTCCGCCTACTTCGTACACCTCACCTAGGAAAAATAGCATTATGGGATTATTTGACCGCATTAGCCGAGTCGTCAAAGCCAATCTTAACGATCTGGTCAATAAAGCTGAAGACCCGGAAAAGATTTTAGAACAGTCTGTTACGGATATGCAGGAAGACTTGGTGCAGTTGCGTCAAGCCGTTGCCAGCGCGATCGCTACTCAAAAGCGCACCCAGACTCAGTACAATCAAGCTGAATCTCAGTCTAACCAGTGGCAGCAGCGCGCTCAGCTAGCCCTACAAAAAGGAGACGAGACTTTGGCCCGGGAAGCGCTAGTTCGCAAAAAGTCTCACGCGGAAACGGCGGCTACGCTGAAAGCCAGTCTGGATCAGCAATCGGCTCAGGTGGAAAGTCTCAAGCGCAACTTGATCGGTTTGGAGAGCAAAATTTCCGAAGCTAAGACTAAGAAGGATATGCTCAAAGCGAGGATATCCGCTGCTAAGGCTCAGGAACAGCTCAACAATACCATTGGCACATTGAATACTGGCAGTTCAATGGCAGCTTTTGATCGCATGGAAGAAAAAGTTTTGCAGATTGAAGCTCGCGCGGGAGCTTCGGCAGAATTGGCAGCCGGCGGCAGCAATTTAGAGGAACAGTTCCGCTTGCTCGAAAGCGGCGGTGATGTTGACGACGAGTTGGCTCAGATGAAAGCTCAACTGACCGGGGGTTCTGTGTCTCAAGGTCAATTGCCGGCAGCGGGTAAAACGGCAGCAGCTAGTAGCTCGGAGTCGAGCCCGGTGATTGACGCTGAGTTGGAAGAATTGCGATCGCAGCTCAATAAAATGTAGTAATCTCTATCAAAATTTACCTATTTCTCCGATCGCAGGTTTGATAGAATGCTCCGCCGACCTACAGGGCTAGCTTGGGAGGTCGGAGTTTTTTTAGTAATTGTTCAGTACACAAAACCTAAATGCTGTCAACTATCTTTACATTGATTTAAGGAATTAACTCTTTAAAAAGTTATAGAGTAATTCTATTCCTTGCAAGAAAGCTAGCTTGGGAGGTAGGAGTTTTTTTCAGTAATTTTTGCATACACAAAACCTGATTGCTGTCAACTCTCTTTATATTGAATTAAGAAATTAAGTCTTTAAAAAGTGATAAAGTAATTTTATTCCTTGTAATTGCCTCGGCCGCGCCCGATCGTAAGTGTAAATAACTATCAAATATTGCTAATCTGTCATGCCCGTGCAATTTTCTAGAGGCTTTTGTAAAATCAAGTTTTTCAAGGCATTAGCACTTGGTTTTTCAATTGCAGCTATTTGCCCCGCACTGCTATCAGCTCTAAGTGTTAGCGAGTCGATGGTTGGTATCGACTCAGGGGTGCAAGCGCCAATTTTGCATGATAATTTTCCGTCTCACTTAAAACTAAATCCAGAAACAGCAGACGATCGCGATCGGCTTCGTGATTTATACTCGGGTTCAGAATTAGATAGAAGCCGTAAAGAGCAAGAAAATAGCATCCCGGAGTTTGATCAAACGACCCAAAGTCAGGCCCCAGAAACTTTCCCTCAATTGCCGAACCGAGGAGAAAACAGACACGAATTTCCGATTCCTAACCCGCGGCTGCAAAATCCGGCTCCCCTCCGATAACCCGCGCTACCAAAGCCCTTGCCTTCAGCCGCACAGCTTTTGCCGCCTGCTGTTCCCGCGCCGGCACAGCCTGCAGAATTGCTAAGATTCCGGGTACGATCAAAGTCGATCAATGGGAAGTAGTTGGCAGTTGATTTACCGCGAGCCGATCGTGCAAAATCCCAGAAGAGAAATCGCGATCGGAATCGTTACCCGCAGTCGAGAAAGCGATACATCTTTGCTGAGAAAGGATTTTCCGCTGTCGCCGGGAGCAGATAATCGGGGTAGAACTCGGGTTGCGGCGCTGAGGCTGTTTCAAGATTTTACTCAGAGGGGAGAGAGAGATGTCTTTGCGGCGCGATCGCAGTTCTGTGTGGCAATGGCAGCATTTGGCGCTACGGTGAGCAGCAGCAGCCCTGACCGTTAATTTTTGACTTGGCTGGGTCAATTGCAGTACGTGTGGTTGTTGGCTCCTGAGACGCTGCTGCCGGTGCGATCGGAGGTAGAATTGGCTGGGGCAGAGCTTTTGGCGATCGAACCATTCGGCATAGAAGGCTCAGACACATTGCGGGGCTACCGTCAGGATGCAATGCTTGCCGATAGCGGGATTTTTGATTCAGCCGATTTGCGGTATCCGATGCAAGCGCACCTGCGACAACCAAGGAGTTTTGCAGGTGACGCCGTTTGTGGATTTTGGCAATGTTTGGAATCCCAGGGAAAGCGCGGTTTTGGAAGCGAATACTTTGCTGTAAGCGGGATTGCGCCTGCGATGGCTGTATGGCGAAAGGTGGAATGCTTGCGGAGGCTGGGGAATTCCTTTGATTGATATTAAGTTGGGCAACAGGAGTTTACAAGAGCGCGGGCTGTATTTTTCTGTATAATTCAAACCTTTTTAAGAAAGCAGTCGTTTTGCCCTTGGCGGAACTGAGCAATTCCGCTATATAGTAATAAGTATCATTTGGCACTCCTCTGTAGCTGCCAAGAGTGCATTTTACTGATAATCTTTAAATTAAACTATGTCTAAGGTGCGGTTGCTGCTTTTAAGTTCTTTTGCTTCCGGTTTTGGGCTTTGCTCAATCATTTTGGCGATGTTTACGATGACTTCCAGGCTGTCGTTTACGTCTTTTTTTACCTTTGTTTTGACTTTGGTCTTTTTTGGAATTAATCTGCTTTTTGCTTTGCATTATTATACATCTATTACCAAGCAATTGAGTGTTAGAAATAAAAGGAAAGCGAGAATTTAGCGGTTGTGAAGCAGAAGCGGAAAAAGGCATGGAGAGTTTTTTATGGAATTTGAATGGAATCGAGAAAACGCCTCTGGGTTAGGAAAACTATCTAGCTGTAAGCCATAATTATTTAAAGTCTAATTATTTAGGAGGTGTGATCGTGGTTATAACTCAAACCAACCCGCCAAATCTTCCAGATGCGACAAAGACTGGCTTTACTCCAGATGAATACCGGGCGATCGAGGAAACAGCCGAAGAACGTCACGAATATTGTAACGGAGAGATTATCGCTATGCCAGGAGGTTCCCCCGCTCACAGCCGTATTACCGTAGACATTACGACTTTTCTTAACGTGGCTGTGCGAGACACAAATTTTCAAATCTATAACGGCGATCTACGCATTTGGATTCCTAGCTTCAATCATGGAACTTATCCCGATGTTCTGATAATTGATGGTGAACCGGAATTCAATGGCGATCACACGGATGAAATTCTCAATCCTTTAGTGATTGTTGAGGTTCTTTCCCCCTCTAGTGAAGGCTACGATCGAGGTGAAAAGTTCAGAAAATATCGTTCTATTGCTAGTTTTTGTGAATATTTGCTGGTTAGTCAAGCTGAACCCTATATTGCAATGGCACTGAAAAAGTGAGCAAAAAAAAATCTGTAAGGCAAGATATACATAGATAATTGCCTTACAAACCAAAAT
>NZ_JAUBSA010000133.1:0-7337 GCF_036702115.1 Microcoleus sp. LAD1_D5
ATTAATAATTAAATGGGGTCGCAAAATCAAAAATAAGGGCAATGCTTGTATCACAGTTTAAATGTGCAACAGCTTATGCCAATCTTTTGAGGAGTCTCATGATGAAACCCTATCTGATTTGTCCCACTTGTGGTTCGGACGATGTGATGAAAAATGGTATGACTCGTCGCGGAAAACAAAACCATAAATGTCGTGACTGTGGTCGCCAGGAAAGTCGAAAATCCTAAGTGGCAACCCCAAAACACCGACACCGGGCGCAAAAATTGAGTTGCTTCTCCTTGAACGGATTTCTCTTGCTGGCATTGCCCGAGTCATGGGTGTTTCCTCTCTTCTGGCTTCAAAATTATGTAAACCACTTGTACACTGCCGTAGAACCCAAGCCTACAGTTATTCCAAAAAAAGTCGGAAAACACACCGTCCAAATGGATGAACTATGGTCTTTTGTAGACAACAAAGGGAATAAACAATGGGTTTGGTTAGCGATGGATGCCAAGACTCGGGAAGTGATCGGATGTCATATTGGAGACCGTTCCTTAAAGTCTGCTCTTGCATTATGGGATTCCCTACCGAGTGTCTATCGGCAATGTGCCAAGATTTATACCGATCATTGGGAGGCATATGCTGCGGTTTTACCGACTAAACGGCATCAGCCTGTGGGGAAAGAAAGCGGATTGACGAGTTACATTGAACGATTAAATAATACTCTCAGGCAGCGAATTTCCCGATTAGTCAGGAAGACATTATCGTTTTCTAAGAAGTTGGAGAATCATCATGGTGCTATTTGGAATTTTATTCATGACTACAATCACCAAATCCGATTAGCAATGCTGAAGACTCAACCGCCTCAATTTTCTCCATCCTTTACATAAAAGCACTACCAATTGACTTTTTCTCATATATTCATGTTGCTATTTTATCCTGAATACTCATATTTTGAAGCAAGAAAACTTATGCCAAAAGCAAATTGTCTTGACTAATTAATGAAAATTATTCACAAATATCTACAGCTCGATCTCAATCGTTATTCACTTGAAAATATTAAATAGTATTGACAGCAATACTCTCCTAAATGCCGCAAGATATCTTGGTGCTCTTGGGTTAAATTGCTGACCTGATTCCAGCCATTTATCGTCACTAAATGCACCGCCTGAAACATCTAAAATATCCAGCGCATTGTTGGCTTATCGGTCAATTTTTTTTACCTGATTCTTCACTTGCTTATTGGTAGCTTCTAATTGTTGTCTCAATTTCCTTTGCGCTAGGTTATACACTAACAAACACAGTCCCATTATCATTCCGATTGCTTCAACTCGCTCCGGCTTTTTCACGAATACGCTGGCAGTAAAAAATAACGGATCTTTGATAAATCTAAATCCTCTCTCATTACTTTGCTGCGCTTTGTATTCCGATAATACCTGTGAATTGCTCAGTGCTTTAGTATCTAAGATATTTGTGGCTAATATAAATCTCCCAGCTTTGACTTTTTCCGCTTCGATTGCTGAAATTAGGGGTTCTATTTCACCCGTTACTTGATAGACTCTTGTCTGTGTCTTGCTCGATTCTTTGAGCTTTCTTTTTGTTGTTTTAACTGGTTTTTCTTGGGATTTAATTTCTGTTATTTGGTGATATTTCCATGAGTCTGATAACTTTTTTATTGCAATTTCTGCATCGGCAATACAAGCAAACTTTTGTATGGATAGCTTACGCAGTGAGGCTTTGGCTGATTCTAACTGTTTCTCTACTTGCTTGACTATTTTTTTAAAATCTGCTTGTTTTCTGATTTCACTTTCTCTGACTAGCCATCTTTGCTTGATGTTGGCATACTCACTGGTTCTGGTTGCTATTTTATAGCCTTTTATTTGAGAGTCTTCCCAGTCACTATCTTCAATGTTGCAGATTTTATTTTGAGCTGATTTGATGCTTAATGGCACTCTGGTTATCCATTTCATTTCTGCCATTGCTGACAAATTTTCCGCTGTGTATAAGGCACTATCTGCTACACAGATTCCGTGGGAGCGTGTCACTTTTGCGATGAGTCTTTATACTTAAACATTTCTTTGCTTACCAATTAAGCCATTTAAGTAAGCACATCAATGAGCCAATACCTGCCCAATATGTTCTGATTTCCAACTTGCTCCAGATATTTTAATTCGTCTAGCTATTTGCTTAATTCCTGATTCTACTGCGCCAGAGCCAATTGAACATATTTCATCTCTTTGGAAAGCTTCGTAATTAATAATTCTTTCTTTGTGCTTTTCTAAATATTTGCAAAAATTAACTGCTGTTTTTCTCTTTAACTCTGTAAATAGTGCTTTTGCACTTTTTACATTTCCTTTCCATAAATATGTTTCTGCTTGCTTTAATCGCTTACTTGAACCGCCTACTTTCTGAAGATTTTCATTCAAATGATACCAGTCCAGAATTTCCCTTCTGTCCTGTTTACAACTAATTTCCTTGAATATATTCCATACACCATCATGTCCATCACCGTCTGACAATTTACTGGTTTTGCTAGTGGCTGTTGATTTGCCCAATTAACGATCATCTCATTTTGGTCGAAACTGGCTACTATGCCTGCTTCCGACACAATTGCTTTATAATCTTTCCACTCGGATTTTTATCCGAGTGGTGTAATTAATCGTGCTTTTCCACCGTCTACACTTAACTCGGCAATATCTGCTGTTGCAATGGGCTGCTCAAATTTTTGATAATGTACTAATCTTTGTTGTGTCTTCGCTGGAACCGTAATCCCTGTTATATATTCAATATCTTTGGCTGCATTTTGATAGGCAACATTAGCACTCAGTCTTAAACAACAGTTTTCTAAATGTGGACTCAATCTACTCCCACTCCCACACCCTAGTTTATCTGCTTGCTTTTGGGTGATGCTTAAATCACCTAATGTACTTTTTAATCTCTTTACCCTTCCTGCTTTTGTCCCGCTCGCTGAGTAGATAAAAAAATTCCGATCTGCGGTGTCACATGAGTTAACACCTTATCTTTAACCGTGATCTCGATATCTTCTAATGTTTTCAACGATTTCGGGTCACAATCAGCATACAGGATTGCCGAAATAGCCTCTACATATGTTTGAATCGCCTGTTGTTGTTCGGGAGTCATCGTTCAATCGCCACTAATTAAGACATCATTATTTTCGCCGATTTTGCCAACAATAGCTCAAAACCTTTGCCCTACTTATTGTGAGTATTTATACTTATCGCAAAAGTGACACGCTCCCCACTTTCCCTCCATCCACATGGTTTCTTTAATTGGGGTGAATGCTACTGGTTCGACCCACTCTTGGTTTTCTACCAATCTATGTAAACTGGTATGACCTATCTTGATTCCCGTCTGTACTTCAATTTCTTGAGATGCCGTGGAATAGGATAACAGGGCTACTTGTGGCAGACAGCATTTCTCAAAAAAAGGGGCCAAGCGAGTCGATTTTTTGAGATTTAATTTTTCTGCTTGTTTTTCGGTAATTTTTAACTCACCCACACAGCTTTTTACTGTTCGGGGGCCTCCTTTGTCTGTTCCCGTGGTTTCTTTGATAAAAAAAAAGCAACTTCGGGTCCCACTATCTCTATCCATTGTTTTCTCAAGTGCCCTTCTATTGTTTCCAGACTATCTAATGCCTCGGGGGGAGTGTTTCTGTATAAAATTTTGGCGATTTCAGCAGTATGAGCTTGTAAGCGTGCTTGTTCGTCAGGCGTCATGTTTAGTCTCTCAAAATTATTTATTGACTATTGTAACTCTTGAGACACTCTATTCTTCAGTTCCTCTAAAATGGCTGATTGACTCTAAAACATATTTTTGGAGGAAGCTAAGTGTTGGCTTTTCCCAAAAGCAGCGCATTTTATCATACTTTTGTATACTTGCAAAATCGGGATGCTCCCGTTTAAGACTGAGTGCTAATGTTGCCTATCAAAATGCAGCCAAAGATATTGAATATATAACAGGGATTACGGTTCCAGCGAAGACACAACAAAGATTAGTACATTATCAAAAATTTGAGCAGCCCATTGCAACAGCAGATATTGCCGAGTTAAGTGTAGACGGTGGAAAAGCACGATTAATTACACCACTCGGATAAAAATCCGAGTGGAAAGATTATAACCCACATTCCGCACCCCAAACTGGCACATAGTCGGATTGAGGGGGTAAAAGTGAATCACCCGAGACAATGGTGAGTAAAAATACTCAATAATTTTGGTGACACTCCAATCATGAGGGCTGAAAATTCCTGACAAGAGAAGTGAAGGCATGAGTTAAATCTGATACGAGTTAAAATGGCGAGCGGTAGAAAACGAAGTTTATGGCGTATTCGTAACCTGATTGATGACGAAAATGCGTTAATTGCGCTCGCAACCATAGCCAATAATCACCAAAAACAGTGTAAACTAGCAATCGCGATAAACGCTTAAATCAGGATTCAGCAGCCCATGCAGAAAGCATCCCAGATAAAAGTAGAAAACCTAGATCATCTGGGCTTGATAGCCGGTCTAGTTGATGAAATAGGAATTTTTGAAAAAATCAATGAATTAGTAGGCGAACAACCGGGTGAGATAGTCAGTCCCGGCCTGGTAGTTAAAGCCATGATCATCAATGGATTAGGGATGGTTTCCGCCCCATTATACTTATTTTCTAAATTTTTTGAAGGGAAAGCAACAGAACATTTACTTGGAGCAGGGATTCAAGCATCACATTTAAATGATGACCGCTTAGGAAGAGTATTAGATAAATTATATTTAGCAGGAATTACAGAAATATTTACAACCATTGCCCTGTCAGCAGCTCAAAAATTCGAGCTAAATACCGACACATCTCACCTCGACTCAAGTTCATTTCATCTACATGGCAAATATGAACAAGAATTGCCATCAGTATCTTTTGCTAAAACAGAAATGGATAGCAATCAGTTAGATAATTCATCAATCAACCATCAAACATCCCCAATACCAATTCAAATTACCTACGGCTACTCTCGTGACCATCGTCCCGACTTAAAACAATTTATTTTAGACCTAATTTGTAGTGGAGATGGAGATGTGCCACTATTTTTACGAGTAGCTTCAGGAAACGAATCAGATAATTCCATATTCGCCTCAATCTGTCAAGACTTTAAAAAAAAAATAAATCTCGACAGTTTAATGGTAGCTGACAGTGCATTATATACCGCTCCCAATTTAGAAATGTTAACCAATTTAAGATGGTTAACTCGTGTACCACTAAGCCTGAAACAAGCGCAGCAACTGGTGTCTCAGCTAAATGAATCAGAATTCACTGAAAGTTCAATAACGGGATATCGTTGGTCAGAACACAAAAGTAATTATGGTGGAATTGCACAAAGATGGTTAGTAGTAGAGAGCAGTTTGCGTCGTGATGCCGACCAACGTAAATTAGAAAAAAAACTCAAAAAAGCTGAAATTGAGGGTCAGAAAAAGTTGCGAGAGTTATCCAATATTGAATTTGCTTGTGACACCGATGCCTTGTCAGCAGCACGTCGTTTATTTACAGAACTAAAATATCATAATTTAACCCAAATTAGTAGCAGACAATCGACAGCAAAATCCGATGCTAATTCGACCAGTTCTGACATTTCTAGCTCTAAGCTAATATTTAAAGTTCAGGCACAACTAGAATTAGATGCTAGTGCGGTAGCCAAAGCAACCAAAGCTAGTGGCAGATTTATCTTAGCTAGTAATGTGCTGGATGTTTCACAATTAA
This sequence comes from Microcoleus sp. LAD1_D5, assembly GCF_036702115.1. NCBI lineage: Bacteria > Bacillati > Cyanobacteriota > Cyanophyceae > Oscillatoriales > Microcoleaceae > Microcoleus > Microcoleus sp. LAD1_D5. The sequence continues at coordinate 5,728 of NZ_JAUBSA010000133.1, forward strand.
ATCCTGATGAAATGATTGTAAAATATAAGGAACAGCAGTCGGCAGAGAGAGGGTTTGGGTTTTTGAAAGACCCCTTGTTTTTTACGGATAGCGTGTTTCTCAAGTCGCCGGAAAGAATAGAGGCTTTAACTTTGGTAATGGGTTTGTGTTTGTTGATTTATACTTTAGGTCAAAGGTTACTCCGGCAAAACTTGCAACTCACTAATAAAACCGTAAAAAATCAGTTGGGCAAAGGAACCAATCGACCTACTTTGCGCTGGATATTCCAAAGGTTTCAATCGATTCATGCCGTGTGTATTCAAGGAATTCAGCAAGTTTCTAATTTGACATCAGAACGGTTAGCCATCTTAAATTTATTTCCAGTCACCTGTCGGTCTTATTATTTTTTGTTGTGAAAAGAAGTCGATTATTGATTGGTAAAACTGACTTACATTTAAATAATTGTTGATTCAGCACTGATGTATTATTGTCATAATGCGGGCGATATCTGCTGGGAATTAATAGTTATTAATGGTCTGATTTTTGACTTTTAATGGGTTAAGAAGATTGAATTAATGCCCTCATGTCAATTTTTAGGAATTCCTAACTGAGTGATGCGAGCGTTGCACAGATTTTTGGGTGTTTTTACTCACTATTATCTCGGATGATTCACTTTTATCCCCTCCATCTGCCTATGTGCCAGTTGGGGGTGCGGAATGTGGGTTATAAAGCAATTGTGTCGGAAGCAGGCATAGTAGCCAGTTTCGACCAAAATGAGATGATCGTTAATTGGGCAAATCAACAGCCACTAGCAAAACCAGTAAATTGTCAGACGGTGATGGACATGATGGTGTATGGAATATATTCAAGGAAATTAGTTGTAAACAGGACAGAAGGGAAATTCTGGACTGGTATCATTTGAATGAAAATCTTCAGAAAGTAGGCGGTTCAAGTATAGCGTTTCTCAGATAAATGAGGTATACAGAAACCCTGTATTGTCAAGCTTTCCAGGTCAAAATTCGTACCTCACCTTTTTGAGAAAGGCTATAAGCGATTAAAGCAAGCAGAAACATATTTATGGAAAGGAAATGTAAAAAGTGCAAAAGCACTATTTACAGAGTTAAAGAGAAAAACAGCAGTTAATTTTTGCAAATATTTAGAAAAGCACAAAGAAAGAATTATTAATTACGAAGCTTTCCAAAGAGATGAAATATGTTCAATTGGCTCTGGCGCAGTAGAATCAGGAATTAAGCAAATAGCTAGACGAATTAAAATATCTGGAGCAAGTTGGAAATCAGAACATATTGGACAGGTATTGGCTCATCGATGTGCTTACTTAAATGACTTAATTGGTAAGCGAAGAAATAGTTGAGTATAAATACTTATCACAAAAGTGGCACGCTCCCGATTCCGTCAAATGTCCACTGATTTTTAAACTCTTTCAATCTTGACACAAAGACACTTTTATCGTCGGCGTTTCCGTCATCTATTTTGAGATATAATGGTACGTCTCCATCTCCACTTACGATCGTATCAATGATAAATTGTTTGAGGTCCGGTCTTCGATCTCTTGAATAGCCATGAACGATTTTTATGGTTTTCATGGAAGATTCTGTATCTTCAGATTCTGC
>NZ_JAUBSA010000134.1:0-7212 GCF_036702115.1 Microcoleus sp. LAD1_D5
CTTCTGTGATTTATTGCGTAAGCGTTGCTTGCCGTAGGCGTCGCATCCCTCTTTAAAAACTGTCCGGAGTATTGTTTCTTAACTCTGCGTGTTCAGTGTTCTCTGCGGTATATAAAAAAAATACTCATGTTGAAACTTTACGAATATTCTACCTCTGGAAATTGCTACAAAATCCGCTTGCTTTTAACTCAGCTTAATATTCCCTTCGAGCGGCTGGAAATTGATATTATAAAAGGAGAAAGTCGAACTCCTGAATTTTTGATGAAAAATCCTAACGGGCGTATTCCTGTTTTAGAAATAGAACCGGATAAATTTCTATTTGAATCAAATGCAATTATGTTTTATTTGAGCGAAGGAACAGAGTTTGTCCCCAGTGATAAATTTGAACGCGCTCAAGTCATGCAGTGGTTATTCTTTGAACAGTACAGCCACGAACCTTTTATTGCTACTTCTCGTTTTTGGTATTTGACAGGTAAAGCTGAAGAATATCAAGAAGCACTTAAACAAAAACAAGCACCGGGTTATGCTGCTTTGGGGGTGATGGAACAGCATTTAGCAAACCATGCTTTTTTTGTAGTCGATCGCTATACTATTGCTGACATCTGTTTATTTGCTTACACTCACGTTGCGGGCGAGGGCGGATTTGATTTAACCAGATTTCCAGCAATTCAAACTTGGATCGATCGAGTAAAAAATCAACCTGGATTTATCAGCCTTACACAATTAAATGTAATTTAAATGAGGCTAAATATACTATACATCTAGAACATTACCGTCACATTTCTCAGTTATCTAAAGTAATAATTGCTGCGCCTTGACGACTAAAATTTTACGCTGCTGTAAAACACTCGTTAAGCGTATTGCTCGGTGGAAAGAAAACTCGATCGACGTTGAGTTACTCTGGCAGCTCTTCCTCTGTTTCGGCGGCAATGGTTCGTTTCGTGGCAAAGCCCTTGAGAATGATCTCTCGAATCAGCGATACTTCGCCATCCAGGCTTTTGGCCTGATCTTCGTATTTTGCTGCCGCACTTTGTAAATTGTAATTTTTCATCCGCTCAGACATTTGATGCGAGAACGTGACCTTTTCCTCCATTGCCCGAACAGCCGACCACAAAGCATTTTCAATATACTGAGTTTGCTCTGATAGAAATATATCAGCCGTAAAGGAGTGCCCGATGTGACAGCGAAACCGCAGCGGCTCTGATTTGCCAATTTGCCAGATGCTGCCGTTGCATTCAGGGCAGCTGTAAGTTGTCCGAGTTCCGATCGCTTCTACATTCTTTAAAAACTCCTGGGTATTCATTTGCTGTTCAGCAATCTTAGATTCAATTTCGATCTCTTCGCTCACGGGGTATGCCTCCTCTTCGGCGACGGGTTGATTCGACAAACGCACTAGCAGGTGTGGGATTTCTGCCAGTGGCAGGCAGTGATCGACCTTCACATACCGCAAGGCACTCTTTGCCATGCTGGGGTATTCTGCTTCTTTTGGATCTTGGACGATCGCCACTCCGCCCTGTTTCTTGACCGCCTGCAATCCCACCGTGCCATCATCCAGATAGCCAGTCAGTACCACGCCCACCACCCTTGTACCATAAGCACGAGCGGCTGAACGAAATAACGCATCGATCGCGGGTCGAAATCTATTTTCTTGAGGCCCACGCACCACGCGCATTGAGCCTTGATTGACCAACAGGTGATAATCGGGCGGCGCGACGTAGATGCGCCCTTTTTGAATTTGCTCTCCGTCGGACGGGTGAGATGCCGGGAGAGAGCCTACATCTGCCAGAATTTTGGGAAGAATGCTGGGCTTATCGGCTGCGAGGTGCTGAACAATAAAGATGGCAGCATCTATGTCAGTAGGAAGAGTACCCACGATCGCGCCCAGTGCTTTGAGTCCGCCTGCCGAAGTTCCAATAACGATAATGTCGTGTCCAGGCATAAATTCCTTTTTTTTAGTGAATGAAAGCAGCCCAACGTTGTCTATGTCTTTTGAATGTTTTAGCACAACTTGGCTGATGTTTAGCAGAAGTGACCAAATGGTCGTCAAGGCTAAAAGCTGCATTCGACAGTGCTATTTAGTTCTAAATATTTTTGCTCGTAGGCCTAACTTTGTAATGTAAGTGAGAGTACGAACTACTATAGATAGACTCTGGCAATTTTACTGTAATGCGCCGCAGCCCACCTTACCCTATACATAGCATAGAAAACGATTTATTTCGTCAGTCATTTTTATAAATTGCTAAGGGCTACATTTTGCCTAATTTCGCTCGATCGCCTCGCAGCATCTGCCACCTTCAAAGCATACAAACTACTGGCATTATTCACGTACAAAGGCGTACCGTTTGACAAATATTCCAACACCATATCGGTGTCTTTGGCAAACAAGCCGCGCCGTGTTCCTACTTTGAGGTTACGCCGATTTTCTCCTTGAATTAATTGACCGGATTCAGGAGTAAAAACCAGCGTTCCTGCTTCACCGTAGATAGTAAAAATGTTTTCCGACTGCCAAAAAGTCTCTCCTTTTCCATAAACAGTTTCAGCGACAATGCCATTGGCAAAGCGCAACTGTGCGTTGCACAAACAAGCTTTGTAGAAATCCGGCTGACTGTCCCAAAATTGAGCTTGACAGTTAACGGTTGCCACTTCCCCGAACAAATCGGTAAATCGGTGCAGTCGCGAAATTGCACCAACTAACGGAAAGCCAAAGAGGGAATGTTGATAAGTCCACCGCTGCGGCGCTGGATGTTGAGGAGTAATAGTAATGTAGCGGGCGTAAAAAACTTTACCGATTAAGGGCAAAGATTCTTTGATTGAGGAGTGCAAACCGCCTAGCAGTTCGATGTGTTCGATGTGGAGGAGTTTTTGCTTTTGGGCTGCAAGTTCGATCGCCCTTTCTGCTTCAGATACGTCTAAAGATAGAGGATATTCCACCACAACGTGCTTGTCATTTTCTAGCGCGGCCAGAACGATCGCCCCGTGATCCCGGTTGACCGTACAGACAATCACCAGATCTAAATCGTCTCTTTCTACCAGCTTGCGCCAGGAAACCGCAGCTTCTGCCCCGAACCCTTGACAAAATGCTGCGGTTTTATCCGGGGTGTGGCCCGCAACCGCTACCAAGTGCGATCGCCCATCAGCTTGAATTGTCTCCGCCCTCAACTTAGCGGCAAAACCAGTACCCACAATCCCCACGCGAATTGGAGAATTAAGCGAAAAACCAAAGTGAGTATCAATATTAGTCATGGGATTTGAGATTTAAGATTTTAGATAGTTACAGACTTGCGGTGCAGGGGTTTAGGGTTCTATCGCCCCGATTTTAAGCTGTGGTTGTGGTGCGATTTATTCGATCGAGCCTTCAACACCCAAGTCTTGATGCGATCTAACTATACATTTCACCGCCTGCTGGGACTTGCCTTGCAGCAAGTCTTGCTGAAACTCGATCGACACACCGCATACCAACAACCTGGTTTTTGTGCTGTAGGGCTCAAAACAGGATTTTTCCTAGAAACCGGATTATTTAGCGCAAGTCTTGCGGCAACAGTATCACAAGGCTGAACCCAAGATAGGTATAAGTAATCAAGATGAAATTAGAAAAAGTTATAACTAATCCCATTCAAATGTTTTGTAAATAAGTGTGTCAACCTCCCTTCTATCCCCTACTATCATAGAGGGAACGAACCTAAGACCTAACCTCAAAGCTAATAGAGCCTTGAAGGTTGCATTAGGAAAAATTATCAATCTTGTTGAATTTTTGAGAGGATTTAGTGCATGGCAACTTACAAAGTTACCCTCATCAGCGAAGCCGAAGGAATTAACCAGACCATTGACGTTGATGACGATACTTACATTCTTGATGCTGCTGAAGAAGCAGGACTCGACCTCCCCTACTCTTGTCGCGCTGGAGCTTGCTCCACCTGCGCTGGCAAAATAGTCAAAGGCGAAATTGACCAATCCGACCAATCTTTCTTGGACGACGACCAAATCGAGGCCGGAATGGTCCTCACCTGCGTCGCCTATCCCAAGTCTGACTGTACGATCGAAACTCACAAAGAAGAAGAGCTGTACTAAAAAAGGACGCTCTGCGTGATACCATAAGAAACCCGGTTTCTCGTTTCCAGAATTAAGCTGAAATACGGCAATTATGTTAAGAAACCGGGTTTCTGTGTCTAACATTGCAACAAAGCCGCCAGCAGTCTGTCACTCCCAGCTATGAATTCCTAGCTGTTTGAACAGATAGCTGACCAAATAATTTTAGATTTTAGATGGCAGATTTTAGATTAACTGTGAAACCAATCTAGAATCCCAAGTCTAAAATCTAAAAGTTTTAGGACTAATATTTAGTCTCAAGCGAGAGGGACGAAAGTTTGTTTAGTGGCGAGGGAAATCGCCGACTCTTAGACCGACTCCGATCGACTATTCGCGCCAAAATGTAATGGCATCGGTGAGTGGGACAACTTGAGCGCCGGGAAAATAAAAGCCCAGAATTTGAGATCCATTCCAACCCAAATTAGCCAAATTGTAAGAACCAGTCTGACTCATTCCCACCCCGTGTCCGAAACCACCTCCGACAAAAGCATAACCGTTGAGGGTTTTGTCGGGATTGTAAATTGGTTCTAGGTAAAAAAGCGTGCTAATCGGCGGGTAAAAAGCATTGCGAATCTCGTCTTTGTCGATAATGATGGGACCCAAGTCAGTTTGAACCTTCATTTTCAAAACTCGACCTGCGGGCGACCTTTCTACCACTTCCACCTGAGTGACAGTTTTCAAATTAGCCAGCGGGTGCTGTTTCTTCTGAAGATACTGTTTGAGAAATCCACCAATCGCTGTCAAAGAAGCGGGTTCGCGCCACCGAAATGTGTCTTCTTTTTCCTCATTAAACCCTTTTTCCAAACTGATAAAGCGGCGGAAATTGTTTTCGTCAGACAAACTCTGCTTCGACAAATCCCAAACATTATTAGGGGAATCGACGAGCGATCGCAAATATGGACGTTCCGCGCCCTGCCACACATCGTTAAAAGAGGCTGTCACGCCGCCGCTAGACGCGGAATAGAGCGCGTCAACCAACTGATTTTCGTAAGTTAGCACCAAACCGCTCGTTTGGGCGATCGCCTTATCACTTTGCGGGTAAACCTCGGTCAAACCCTTATAAACTTGACAGTTAACATCAGCGCACAACTCATAATTATCCACAGCAAATCGGCGCAAATTTCTCAGGGCGTAGGTTCTCGCCAAAATAGTTTGAGCGACAATCGCAGCGTAAGGCGAAAAAGCCCCAATTTCGTGAGGAACAACACCCCGCAAATAAGTTTCGGTCAGCACTTTATTTACCAAAGTATAAGTGCCGTAAGAATTTTTTTGCAGGTGCAAACTGCCGCCATAACGGTGAGTTTGTTGAATTGCTTTTTCTGGTTCAGTAGCTGTGGCCTCTTGGGTGGTTTGTTCCAATACCTCAATCACATTTTTCCCGGCCGTCACATCCAACTCATGGCGGTTGAAACGAAAGCCGTTTAAAACCCAAAAAGCCTGGGGTACTTGTTTAAAAACTTTGGAATCCAAAAAAGCTGTTGTGTTCCCTTGAGCTTGCAAACTTTGCAACAGCCAGCGCCGCACCAAAGGAGAGTTGTAAGTATCTCTTTTGGCCCAAACTTGCCAGCGAAAAGGTTGAGCAATTTCTACATCAATTCCCTGGGCGCGCCACTGATTGGCGCTGGCTTCAGCACTCTCGAAACTGCGGTGGGAGCTCAGAACAACTCGTTCTTCTACTAAGGGCGATTCCAGAGGTTTCGGGGCTATTTCTAACTTGACGCTAGCAGCCGTTTTGGTTTCTATGCCTTGAGGAGTTTTGTAACTCAATGTTAAGCTGTCGCCCGGTAATGCTTTCAGCGTCAGTTTGTCGGTTGCTTTGGTGCCAAACCGCTGCACCACACCGATTTTGATGGGTCTATTTTGGGGAGTTTGGGCGTATCCCGCAGCGCTGAAAAGAGGCAACAGGCACAATGCGGTGAAAACAGTGCTAGAAACGCAGCTAAACCATTTGTAATTGGGAGTTGGAGGTGCTTGAGCGAACACGGTTATCTGTCTCGCGATAGTTGAAATTGGGGGATTTTTGATTGTACGTTAGCACATTTGGCCGCTGCTATAGGGGAATTGCCGAAGATAAGCTGGTTTAAGTGGCAGAATTCTGTTAAGTCAGGACTTACGCCAGACCAAAGAAACCGGGTTTTTTACCTAATCTGCTGGCTGCAACGAAATATTTTCGTAAAAAACCCGGTTTCTGGGCCCCATGCGGTAAATCTGTCATTGCGGGTGAAATGCAGGAATCGCAAAAGTTGCGATCGCTTTACATTCTGTTACAGGATCTGGTTTATTTGCACCTACCGACTGATTGGCTAATCATTTATTCTGAGCACTAATCTCATCGCAGAGGTGTTTCTCGCTTTCCTCAGCATTATTCTGCAAATAGTCGTGCAGCCAATCGCAGCCTTGCACCAGCATTTCATCTAAACTTCTGATTCGCCACAACCGGGCTGTTTGGTCCCCTGATGCCGTAGCGATGTATTTGCCGTTGGGACTAAAACTGACACTCCTTACCCAACGTTGATGTCCTTTAAATTCCTGTATCAGCTTACCTGTGACATCCCACAACCGGGCTGTATTGTCGCCTGATGCCGTAGCGATGTATTTGCCGTCGGGACTAAAACTGACACTCGATACCCCATCTTGATGTCCTTTAAATTCTCGTATCAACTTGCCTGTTAAATCCCACAACCGGGCTGTTGTGTCTGCTGATGCCGTAACGATGTATTTGCCGTCGGGACTAAAACTGACACTCGATACCCAACTTTGATGTCCTGTAAATTCCTGTATCAACTTACCTGTGACATCCCATAACCGGGCTGTTGTGTCTGCTGATGCCGTAACGATATATTTGCCGTCGGGACTAAAACTGACACTCCATAGCCCATCTTGATGTCCTTTAAATTCCTGTATCAACTTACCTGTGACATCCCACAACCGGGCTGTTTTGTCCCATGATGCCGTAGCGATGTATTTGCCGTTGGGACTAAAACTGACACTCCTTACCCAACGTTGATGTCCTTTAAATTCTTGTATCAACTTGCCTGTGACATCCCACAACCGGGCTGTTGTGTCTGCTGATGCCGTAACGATATATTTGCCGTCGGGACTAAAACTGACACTCCATAGCCCATC
>NZ_JAUBSA010000135.1:0-6804 GCF_036702115.1 Microcoleus sp. LAD1_D5
AGTTAATAGTTGGGATTCAATCCAGTCAAGCAAAACTTTCCATTATATCATAAAATTATTTTGCAAGAGGTCTAATACAAAAGCATATCTGGCGCGTATTTGCCTTGTCGCTCGTAATAGTTGCGATAACCTGCCCTCCACGAAGAAAGAGTTCGATCATCTTCACCACTATCATAAGCAAACGCTTCATCAACCTCATCGTAGCGGAGTAGTCGGAGTTCTACGGTCTCAATTATGGCAACAGGCGAACCTTCTCCATCCAACACCACGTGCTTTTGCCCCACTTGTGTTTGCTGGCCTTCACTCTGATGCCATGAGGTGCCCGTTTTCACCCCGTTAATGACTAAAAATGCCAATTCATTTGCCATTTGCGGCGTATCGCCAAAAGAGAACTGGTTAAGTTTTGACCACCATTGCTCGCTCATAGCTATCCTTGTAACCAATTTGTCCGTTCGCTTCTGTCACGCTGCACGCAACAACACAACTTATAATTGTGTCGCAGGTGCGGTACAACGCTCTTCCTAGTCGGCTTATCCCGCACATCTGCGGTTTAACTCCGAATAGTCTGAACACCTTCTGCTCTGCCTTAACTCAAAGAATAAACCTCTTTGATCGCCCTGCCAATGAGAAAAAGTAACCATCTTTTGTAAACTTGCGTAAATCCACTCGCTCGCCCTGCCAGTGAGAAAAAGCTCTTATTTTGACCTAAAGCTTGGAAGGTAGGACGGTACGCCTTGTACTGTATAGCTGGCGCGGCTCGCTTTGTTATAATAAAAGGAAGTAAATCCTAAACAACTGGGTAACTTTGATTTAGTTGGCTATAATAACTACAGGTCGCTAATTTTTTATAAATTCCAGTGGTTGCTGCTTAACAAACAGTATCCCTACTATCTGAACTTAGCACTCATAACTTTCTTTAAAATTTCGACAATAACCTTGTCTGGCGAGCGTGGGCTTCTTCAACGCTTTACAGCCAAGAACTGAATAAAATACCAATCCTGACAGGAGTTCCCCCGAACTCCTTTTTTTGTGTTTATTTTTACGTCGAATTCAATTGAAAGTTTGTTCACCCCATCAAAAAGGAGTTTTTGACATGGCTAAACCAAAACACAAAAGTATGCGGAATCAGCCAGAGATGTACGACGAAATCAAACGACCTTTCACCTTTAGTCTGACGCCAACAGCCGTCAACATACTGGATTATCTTGCCAAAATACACGGTATTTCTCGCTCAGAAGTTGTTGAGCAATTTGCTAGAACACGGGAGCATTTACCAGCTCATTCGCCAACCCAAAGTAACCCTTAGTTCGCAACGCAAACTCTTTGACAATCCAGCCCTTTTTTAGCCTCGCTCATTGCACTATGAATTTTTTTATTCCCAGAACCACACAACTGTATTTTGGCTATCAAGTACAAAAGCCAAAAGAGGCTAATTTGCAAAGGTTAGCTACTACACAAGAGCTAATCTTTGCTAGTTTTTGTCAGCCGATTGGTTGGAGTGTGGTGTCGAGCTTCTACCTTGCTAAGCATAGCAAGGTGTTAGCTCTTATGCCTTACCTAATCTTTTTTGAGGTTATAAATAGCCAAAAACTTATTTATAAAATAAACGGAGTTTTAAGGAAAAAAGCCTTGTTTTATAAGCTTTACAGCCGACCACCACCTATAGTAAAAACTACAGTAAAGTTGTGACTGTAGTTTTTACTATTATTTGAATGGGAGCCAATTTCTGAAAGCCTCTTTTCAAAGCTTCGTAGCACTTCCACAAGACCTGAACTTGTCCCGTTTTCCTCTACCACCATTTATAACAATGAAAAAGAACCTCTCTTTGACCGACATTCTCGGTCTTTATGCTACCCACGTTCAGACCCAGCACCCGCAAAAGAAAGCGCAAGAAATTATCTCTCAAACTGAAACGGCTATCAACCGTTACACTTTGCCCGGATGGGGCTTGGAGCCTTTCAAAGGTCGCAAGCCCACGCGAGTTGAAATAGACAGGGCCACGACCTTTAAAAAAGGTATAAACGTTGAGCAATTCACAACTGCCTTAGAAGCTCAAGAAAAAGCCTTTGAACTGCTGCAACCCTCGGATAGTAGTAAGGAGGTTTACCGCTCGCGGCTTAAGGAACTTGTTTCTTGGTGCATCAAGCAAGGCTGGTGGCCGGGAAATACCTTACCTGAGAAATCTGTTGATTGCTGCGGAGGTCGCCGCCGTCGAGGCTACGGAATTATGGCGAAAACGCTACTGACGACCCGCTCTGCTTTGCCGCCTTACGGCTTGCAACCAGAGCAAGTGTCAGAGAAGTTAAAAGCTAAAACTGAACAGTTCTACAAGTTTCGTACCTCCGCCCACTGGCCGGGTAGATTAGAGGACCCGGTGAAAACTACAGCCTGCCGCAACCAAATTGGCTTGTTCTTTCACTTGCTCGGCTGGTTCCATTACTACCGAGGAGTGCCGTTGGAAGAGCTGTCTTTGAATACTTTAATTCCGCCGGTTGAACTCAAGTATGCGACTTCTAAGGAAGCTGCAGCCGCAATGGCTGCTAAGGTAGGGGATTATGTGGATCGCTGGGTTTGCGAATTCTGCAATTTTTTGATAGAGGAGCGGGGTGCCAGAAGCCCTCACACTCGCAAGAATTACCTGTGTGCGCTGCTGGCGGTGGCGAAGTTTCAATACCACAATGAAATCACTTCTAGCGATTACAGCGAAGTGCCGGCGGTGAAGGTTTTGCGCGGACGGCTGTCACTGGCAACTAAGGAGTTGAAAAACCACGTTCCAGTGGCGGATGTGGATAAGAAGTGGCTGGATTTGCCGCAAGTTTGGGAACTAATTGTCGAACCGCTGCGCTTGGAGTGCCAACCGAAGTTGGCGTGTGGCTCTGGGAGGTCTCTGAAGGCGACTGCTTATAGCTTCCAGCGCTACGTGCTCTGGGGGTGTTTGACCTATAGCCCTCCCCGGCGACAGCAGGAGTTAAGGGATCTGAAAATGGCTCTTGAGTGTCCTGTGAAGCGGCCTGTAGATGTGCCTGCAGACGGTTTGTACCAGCCCCTGCCTACGGGTCGCAACCGCGACCGGAATTGCGGTTATCTGTATAGGACGCCGGATGGCCGCTGGATCAAGGATGTAACGCTAGAGTCTTACAAAACGGGTGAGACTTACGGACACCAAGATTTGGAGATTCCCAACGTGCAGTTCCCTGACGGGCGATGTTTCTATGACTATTTGGAAGCATGGCTTTATGGCTATTATAAAATGCCGGATGGGAGTTGGCGCTCCTGCGGGGGAACTTTCAACCCAGGTGAGCAGGAGGTTGGCCGTTTGTGGGCTGGTCGCTTGCAGTTCGACCCGGTGGGTGAATTCGTTTTTGTGCGGCACAATGGCACGCCTTTTGCTGAGGACAGTATGGCTAACTATATCAGTAATGCTGCTCATGCTTTGACGGGCCAGCGATTGACTCCTCACTTACTGCGAGACATCTTTGCGACTCATTTTTTGGATAACGGAGCGTCTGACTCGGACATTGCTTCTCTGGCTTATGGAATGGGGCATAGCCCGCAGATTCTCCGGGCGAGTTACGACCGCCGCAGCCCTGGGCAGAAGCACAGACCCATTCAGTTAGCGGTTATGGAGCTAGTCCAGAAGTCTTTGCATCCCGACTCAACTTCTGACTAGCGAACTGTAATTCGCTTTCCCCTGCATCACCGTGCAGGGGTTTTTTTTACTGTTTTTCTGACTTTAATTACAACAGGACTTACGCAAGTCATGCCACACAGGTCTGTTGAGTTCAGGCACTTGGGGCATCATATCGCTGATTAAAAAGGTAGCGCGGTTATTCGCTTCGTTGCGGGTGCAATCGGCGCTTGGTGCAATGTGTCTCCTGTTGTAGCCGCTTCTTGTGTTATGGCTTGGTCGCACTTTGTATCAAGCAGCGGGGAGAGCATCGTCGGGGCGGAAGTTGTCCTGGCGATTTGCTGTCCCAATCCAAGAGCGATTCAGTTGCTACGAAACCCAGTTGGCGGTCTTAGTCTTGCTGTTGTAGCTCATCACGAACTGCGGCTTCACCATTAAATAGTTGTCGATGCTGGCAACACAGGGAGCTGCATTGCTTGGATTGCCTAGGAGTAAGTTGCGGTCATTAATGGCGCTCGCTGATGGGTTCTCTGGTGCTTGGCTTGGGTTGCTGCACCCTTGGTTTCTCGCGACCGAGTTGAGGAAGCCGAGACGGCGGTGAGGGCGCAGTTAGATTACAGTCGCTAACAATTCCTACCAACACTCTTGGCGATCGCCCCCCGCTGCCAAAATTTCCTCACTGTCAGTCGCTCCCATTCTCATGTCAATGCCAAGCTTACCAGCAGCCCGACACTAAACCGAATGAATGCAGCAACCGCCCAACAATACGGGATTCTGTACCTTTAGCTATTTAGATGTTCAAACATTCAAATGTTTGAACATTCAAGCATCTAATTCTGGGGCTTTCCCATCGGGGTCGAACTTTTCGAGCGCTCGACTGAAAACAGAGATAGTTGCCGCGATCAAGCACCGTAATCCCCAACAGGTAAACCGTTCGTGTGGGCGACTCAAAAAAGAATCGGGAATCGCAAGGCGAGACAGTTTCTTGTTTTTAGAGGGGGAGTCAAATGCTTAAACATTCAAGCATCTAATTCTGGGGCTTTCCCATCGGGGTCGAACTTTTCGAGCGCTCGACTGAAAACAGAGATAGTTGCCGCGATCAAGCACCGTAATCCCCAACAGGTAAACCGTTCGTGTGGGCGACTCAAAAAAGAATCGGGAATCGCAAGGCGAGACAGTTTCTTGTTTTTAGAGGGGGAGTCAAATGCTTAAACATTCAAACATCCAAATGTTTAGGTGTCACCGTCGGGATTGAACTGTTGGAGGTATTGAACCACAGACTTTTCCACCAGCTCGCTCATTTCCTGACCTGATTGCGCTGCTGCGGATTTAAGTTGGCGGTGCAGTTGTTTTGGCAGGTAAACTGTAGTGCGGACGAAGTTGGGGTCTTTGCTTTTAGATAGTGCCACACTGGGTGAAAGGTCAGGTTCACCGGGTTTGAGTTTCTTGGCCTTCAGTAAATCATCAAAGCGACTCATGGAAGTATCTCCTTTCCAACAGCGGTGTAGCACCCCCAAGCAGCTTTGGCGTAAGGGTCTTTGATAGCGCTTACGGGAACCCCAGCAAGGGCAGCTTTTTGAAATACCGCTAGCCTCCTTATATCAGACTTGAAAATGGGCAATCCCGCTTTTTCGATGGTTGCCCTAGATTCAGCCCCGACTTTACTCGGAGCGGGTGGGATGACCGTAAGCAAAATGCGGTAATTGGATTGCAGAGAATAGAGAGCTTCCACCATTTGCAGCATAGCGCTCAGGGCCATAGCATCGGGAGAGCTGGGCAATATCAGCAAATCGCACCCTTCAGCTAGAGTTTTGAGGTCTTCTGGAGTGGGTCGTGCCGGCGTGTCGATGACGATGTGTTCGTAATCCCTGGCATATCGCACGCCTTGCTTTTCATCGACTACTTTGAACGGGAGGGAACCGCGAGCAGCCCAATCTAAGGCACTGCGGTTGAGGTCGCCATCTACCAACAGCGCGGGTGCTTTGGTCTGCAAGTAAGCCGCTAAGTGCAGCGCTGTGGTTGTCTTCCCGACTCCGCCCTTGAATGAGGCGACTGTCACAATCATAGGTAAGCGTGTTGAGTTCATCAACCAGATTTTACAGCTAAAACATCTGAATGTCTAGATGATTGAATGTTTAGATGATTGGGTTTATAGAAAAAGCCATCCATATTCTCTACGCTCAGGAGTGCAGCCAGAGCGATCGCATCCTCTTCTCAAATCTCCAGTATGTTTGTCTCCAGGCACTTGTTGACTGAGAATGAATGCGGCGCGTGCATCGGTTTCCACACCAGCAGCCACTAAATTTAAGGTATCGGTGGTTGGCGCACAACCACCGGCAACGTGCAAATACGAACATTGAAGTTCCATTGGACGATTGGTATCTTGAATCTGATGTTTAGTTGCACTGCCAGAGCGATCAACCCTTAACACCTTCACCTTCAGCAACTATTTGCTCCATTCGTCCCATGCTGCCTTTGCCACTTTTGCGATGACTTCCTCGCGTACCGCATTGTTTGCCCCAGAATCTGAAACAAAAACGGAGATCGCCAGCCAGCGTTGGTCATTTTCTTCAGAATCTTCTAGTTTTTCGGTGTGATCGACAGATAAAGTGGCGTGAAAAACTGCTACTTTCAGGTTAGGTCTTAGTTGTCGGGCGATCCCAAATTCAGCAGCCAGTTCTTCAGGAGTTTGTCCGCACATAGTACCGCCAATTAGAGCGGCGTCTTTTTTGCCCAGCACGTAGTTCAGACAGCCCCGAAAGCCTGTACCTTTGATTTGTTTGCCAATCATAACCGAAAAGCCGTCAGTTGTTTGAATCGATTGCTCATGCGGTAAAGCCCAGGCTTGTTAATAATTAGCGTACTGTAGATTGGGCGAGGTTTGCAACTATTGTTTTAATTGCATCCCCGTTTTCTCGAATGAGTTGCTGTACTCTTTCTAAGAGTCCTGTATTGACAACAACTGGTTCTCCCAATGCCACAGCACTATTGCAAGCTCTAGCCATCTGATTGAGGTTGTTTCCTGCAATTCTCAATTGGGCATCAATCTTGCATAACACTTGATAGGCTTTCAAGTCAAATGCAGCTAGAGGGCGTGGCACAGGGTAAGCTCATCTAATTTGGTATAAATTGTACTTGACAAAAAGGGCAAGATATAAAGGAACATCCTGTCAATA
>NZ_JAUBSA010000136.1:0-6683 GCF_036702115.1 Microcoleus sp. LAD1_D5
ATCTAGGGAGTAGGGTTTCATTTTTCTCTTTTTTACCACCTCTCCTATTGTACCTAATTGTTAAGCAAAGTGCTGTATTGTACTTGACAAAACGCGCAATATCTAGACCTAGGCATTCAGTCAGCAGCGGTTCTATAATGTTGCTGCATCTTTCGTCACGACTGGTGAGGATAAGTCAATGGAAAAAGGATTCGCTTCTGTGGTATGTACGAAAAAATCAGAACCCGGGCAAAACGGATCCCAACCCATCTCCGTCCAAGACTTACAAGCGAGCTTCTCAACTTATTTTGATGACTTACCAGACCCGAGAGTTGAGCGAACCAAACAACACCTACTCAAAGACATTCTATTAAACTCAGCGAGACTGTCACCAATCCCGCTGGTCTTCAAAACCGTGCATGAGACTTTCACCTCACACGGCTCCTCAATGCTTTGGTGCTTGTTACGCATACCTCATTGTCCATTTATCATCGACTTTTTCAAGTTTTCTGGTGGACTTAGGCTTGGCACTATTGCAGCCAGATTGGTTGCCGAGACTGCCATCGATAGCTGTCTTTGTGTCGTGGCAATGTCTGTGAAGGAGTTGCCAATTATCGTAAGAATCCTTTCCACCTTGCGATTTAGGGATTCTGTGGTCAATTTCCATCACATCGTTTTCACGGAAAAACAATCCACAGTGGGTACACTTCCCTTTTTGACTTTTCAGGAGTTTCGATACCCTACTTGGCATTTCTGGGTTTTTACCCATTCTTGTACTCCAATAAACCAGATTCCCGTCGTATGGAGACGATTCGCCTTTAACTTTTATATGTCGCACTATTGGAGTGTCGGCATGGTCTAGTAACCGAAGTGAGGTTTATCCTTCCTTCTTGGTTGCGAATACCCAGTTATCACCGTTTAGAGGATGCCAATATTTCTTTGCCACCCATTCCCCATTCTTTGAGGGGTGACGGCGTTTTGCCCAAGCTCTTAACTTTTGGTACATGAGGTCATCGATGTCTGAGTAAGCAACCTTACTTACTACAGTCGCATAGTAGTTAGCCCATCCCCGGATAATTGGGTTTAAATGGCTGATTAGCGACGCTTGTGGTGCTGCCTTGTGGGCTTCAATAACTCTAGCGATTTGGTCGTAATGTACCTTTTGCTTCTGCTTACTTGGGGTGATGATTGTCTTAAAACCTTGTTTTGAGTGATACTTTCCTACTGGAAATTGTTGTATCTTGAACCCTAGGAAGTCGAATCCTGGGTTTTCTTGCTCATACTGGTTAAGGGTGTGGGCAAGTCTCGTTTTAGAAGGCTTAAGTTCCAAGTTCATGCCTTTTAACCATTCGGAGATAATCTCTTTGCATCTTTGAACAACAGTTATGTCTTCGTGGAGAATCACGAAGTCATCGGCATAACGAATCAGCCTAAGACTATTACGGTTATCCCTTTTGCCTTTGCCGCTTCTAGTAGGCAATGTTTCTGCAAACTGTTTAATTCGTTCTTCCATCCCGTGGAGGGCAATATTTGCCAGTAATGGAGAAATAACCCCACCCTGTGGAGTACCCTCAGATGTTGGAAACAACTGCATAACATCCATCACTCCCGCTTTTAACCATGCACGAATCTGTCGGCGAATGGTGGGGAATGTATTTAATTTATTGAGCAGTGCTTCATGGTTAATCCGGTCGAAACATTTAGTTATATCGGCATCAAGCACATATTTAGGCTTTTTACTGATGCTTGAAAATATAGCCTCGACTGCATCTTGGCATGAACGTCCAGGTCTGAACCCGTATGAGTTAGGTTCAAATCGCGCTTCCCATTCTGGTTCTAATACCAGTTTGACAAGTGCTTGCAAGGCTCGGTCTTCCATTGTAGGTATGCCTAATGGTCGTTTCTCTTCCGTCCCAGGCTTGGGAATCCATACTCGCCTAGTCGGACTAACTTTAGACCCCAGTTTTATATTATTTACTAACTTTAAACGTGCTGCTGGGGATAAGGATTTAACTCCGTCCACTCCTGCCGTTTTCTTGCCAGTATTATCCTGGGTTACTCTACGAACCGCTAACACCTTTGCTGACCAAGACTTCATCAACGTCTTTTGGAGTCTGCGTATTGCTTTCACATCACCACGTTGAGAGGCTTGAAAAATTCTCTTTTGGAGCTTATAAACCTTACGTTCTAGCTTTCGCCAGTTGACTTGGTTCCATTCTACCGTAGTCTTTAAACTCGTTTTAGACATTTTTACTCACTACTTGAGACTTTCCCTTCCAAATCATCGTGAGTCCGTCTGCATATCCTGGGCATTACCCCAGGCTTTTAAGCTTCTGACCCAATCTTTCCTACTCGTTGCATACGGTTAGCACCTACTACAGGGATTCGACCACCTGAGAGCAGACGAGAGGTTATCTCGTTCCGAATGACCATACTGTGTACCTTTAGAGTGATGTTATTCGCCGGGTTTATCGGAAGTGCTTGTTGGTCAAATTACAACTTGCCAACTCCTTTTATCCTGTGCCTTTTGGCTCCAGCGCATTAAGCCTTATTTCGCTGGTTCATGGTAACGACGATTCAAACACATCTTCAAGCCGAGGCTTTACTCATGGGTACTTTTGCTCAATGCTTACCGACTTAGGCTGTCAGTAGTAACATCTTTTCTCCCCGCTTTACGGATTGATGGCTAGTCGCTACCGTAGGGGAGATGCTTTCACCGCTGCACCTGCGGGGTAGGATTTGAGTGTTCTAGGGTACTGATTCTCACCTACATGGTCATTCAGTTGTCAAGGTTCTGTTCCTTGCGGCTAATCCCCCTAATCCTTTATAGGACTGGTTTCTAGCCAACGATACGCACTGTAATTACCATATTAGCTGTCATCGCCGGAGCTGATGGGTGGGAAGACATAGAAAATTATGGGGTTAGCAAGCAGAAATGGTTGGAGGAATTTTTAGAGTTACCAAATGGAATCCCCAGCGATGATACATTTCGTCGGGTCTTTGAAAAGCTAAACCCGAAAGCTTTAGAACAGAAGTTATCCCAATGGCTTCAGCAAATCATGGGTGCAGTTTTCCAAGAAATCATCCCGATTGATGGCAAAAGTTTGCGAGGTTCTTATGACGCCTGAGAAAGGTTTAAAAAACCTACATTTAGTCACAGCTTGGGCAAGCGAACAACGTTTGGTACTCGGGCAAGTCAAAGTTGAAGACCATTCCAATGAAATCACAGTGATTCCTGCCTTAGTGGAATTAATCGACATTGCGGGAGCGATTATCACCATTGATGCGATGGGAACTCAAACCGAAATTATCTGACTTATTAGCCAGAAAAAAGCTGATTATGTCGTAGCATTAAAAAGCAAGCATCCCACTCTTTACACTAAGCGTAAAAAACTGGTTTGAGACCGCAAGAACTTAGCAATTCGTGGGAATTGAAATCCGTTATGACTCCCGAACCGAAAAGGGACATCATCGCGTCGAAAGCCGAAAAGTTTGGGCGGTACCAGTGGCCAAACTCGGAGGACTTTACAAACAAGAACAGTGGGCAAATCTACGCACTATTGTAATGGTCGAAAGAGTTCGTCATCTTTGGAATAAAACCACTTATGAGGTACAGTTTTACCTAAGTTCGTTACCAGTAGATGCTAAAGCGGAATGGTCGTGCTATTCGTAAACATTGGGGCATTGAGAATCAAGTTCATTGGAGTTTAGATGTGACGTTCAATGAAGATAAATGCCGTATTCGTTCGTTAAATAGCCCTCAAAACTTGGCTCTGGTCAGACGGATGGCGTTGAATGCTGTCAACAAAGAAACAACTCTCCAGCGTAGCTTGCGACAAAAAAGAAAACGGGCTGCGATGAACAATGACTATATGATGCAGATTCTCAAATGCTTTTGTCAAGCATGATTGAGCTGCTCTTACCCTGCTCCAAAAACTCCATTTATTACCTTACGTTTGATTGAAGTTCGTTCCGGTAAAATTTGGCATTCTTATTTGACAAGCGTGCTAGATTGGGCTTGCTGGATAAGTGCAGAAAGGTTACACGGCCTGGTTATGCGATCGTGCGAGCGAGAAAAGTGTGCAAGATAAACAGGTAAAATAGTACAAAACCCTTGCATCACCCAGTGCGATCGTGTACAGAAAAGCTGAGCTTGCCTCAAGTCCCGCATCCGAGTTTGAACTGCCGTTTGGAGGAAGGTTGTCATCAGACAACCGTTGGGTAAAAATGGCCGAACTAATTCCGTGGTCAGAATTTGAAGCAGAATATGCTGAAAACTTCCCCACAGAAAAGGGGGCACCAGCCAAATCATTTCGGATGGCATTGGGAGCATTAATCATCTAAGAAAAACTCTTAATTAGCGATCGCGAAACAGTAGAACAGATCCGGGAAAACCCCTATCTACAATACTTTATTGGTCAATCAAGCTACAGTAACAAGCTACCCTTTGACCCATCTCTATTAGTTCATTTTCGGCAAAGAATTAGTCCGAACCTAATTAATAAAGTCAACGAACGAATGGTTGAAAAAATCCGCTCCATCAGCCCAGTTAAACCGGAAAAAAAAAAGGATTCGGACGCCCAAAATGAGTCACCCAATCGCGGAAAATTAATCATAGATGCAACCTGTGCTCCAGCCGATATTAGTTATCCGACCGAGTTAGGACTATTAAATGGAGCCAGAGTTCATACAGAAAAAATTATCGACATTTTGTATAAACAAATTAAAGAAAAAACTACTAAAAAACCAAGAACATACCGTAATCTAGCGAGAAAAGACTACTTATACCATTTTCCTAAATTCCTGCTACAGATAAACCCTCTAATATGAATGGATATCCCGTCAAGGAAGCAATCACTTCGTTAGTCAGCTTTTTTAACTCTTTTTGCACTGTCTCTCTCAATTCTTCTATACCATCAAATCTCAACCATTTCAATTGTTCCTTGATATACCCCCACAGCCTTTCTATTGGATTCACTTCCGGACTATAAGCCGGTTGAAACAGTAAAATCACGTTTTCTGGTATACTTAGGTTCAATGAACAATGAAATCCTCCATTGTCTAGTTGAATTATATGCAAATCATCTGGATAAGCGGTGGCAAATAGCTCCAAAAACTTCTCAAAACACACTGTGTCTAGATGCGTAAATTCATAAAAAAATCCCTCTCCTGTTTGAGGTTCTACTACTCCATACAACCACAGATATATAAAGTCCCATTGCACTGCTCCGTGAGGCTTAATGCCTTTGCCAGTTAATTTCCTTCTTTGAATTGTGTGTAGCCCCATTCGACTTTCTTCTTGGCTCCAATATCGAATTTTTTGCCATTGCTTTAAAAATCTCTCACTTTGACTCAGGCTGGCTTTTACTAAGGATGGCAGTTTTTTTTAAATTCTGCTACTGCACCTTTTTTCTGTTTTTCACTCACGGGACGCGGCACTTTTAATTTCCCTTTGAGTCGATATCTTGCCCACTGATGTACTGTTCGATATGCCACTTTTACTTCACAGCAACTTGTCAACCATTGATGTACTTCTTTGTAGCTACTAAATCCTTCGGGTTCTTGTAATTCTTTTGATAATCTATCTACAGTTTCAGGATTCATTATTCTTGGTCTTCCCGAACGAGGTTTCTGCAATAATAATTCTTCGATTCCCCCCGAACGATAACTAGACAACCATCTTTGTATTGTGGTACGATGTTTCCCTAACCGCACAGCGGCAGATAATACAGTTTCTACCGTTTGGGTTTTGAGCCAATACAGAACTTGCAGTTTTTCGTAGCAAGTCACATCTTTCTCTTTCCTCAGAAGAGCTTTCAGTTCTTCTTCTGTTTCCCGAATTTCAATTTTGACAACTCCTGACATTTTTCTTCTTTATATTTGGGTACTAATTAACAAAAAAGACACCTACTAACTGTAGCACTATTTTAGGAAATTGGTATTAGCAGTAGCGAAACAAAGACGACCCACCCAAACTAAAAAAAGACAGGCAATTAAAAAACAACTTCAATATATCAAAAGAAACTTAGCTCATATTGAACAGCTAATCGATTCAGGTGCGACCCTAGAAGGTCTGAATAAAAAGCAGTATAAAACCTTGCTAGTCCTCACAGAAGTCTATCGCCAACAGCAATGGTTGTTTGACAACAATAAACAGAGCATTGAGGATAGAATAGTAAGTTTAAGCCAACCCCACATCCGTCCCATAGTCAGAGGAAAAGCCGGAAAACGCGTAGAATTTGGAGCTAAAATATCAGCGAGCTGCTTTGAAGGATATGTATTTTTAGACCGGATGAGCTGGGACAATTTTAACGAATCAGGAGACTTAAAAGCACAAGTAGAAGCCTATTATAAATTTACAGGACACTATCCTGAATCAGTTCATGCGGATCGAATTTATCGTACACTCTTAGAACCGAGCTTGGTGTCATGAAAAACGCATTAGAATCAGTGGGCCACCCCTAGGAAGACCCCCATCCCATGTCAGCAAAGAAAAAAAGAGGCAAGCGTTGGAAGATGATAGAATTCGCAATGCTATTGAGGGCAAATTCGGGGCTTGCGGAAACGAAGATTCGGGCTCAATCGAGTGATGACAAAACTTGATAATACTTCACAAACAGCTATTGCTAAGCTGTTGCACATTTAAACTGTGATACAAGCATTGCCCTTATTTTTGATTTTGCGACCCCATTTAATTATTAATT
>NZ_JAUBSA010000137.1:0-6647 GCF_036702115.1 Microcoleus sp. LAD1_D5
AAGTTAAAGGGAAAAACTTTTTGACTCCAACTTTTCACAACTGATAAAAAATTCCACACACATCTGCGGAATGTGGGATGTAAGCGAGTCCCAAAAGGCCCAGTGTCGCCCCCTCCGCTTGACGGTCTTTAATTTCACGGGCGATCGCTAAGCTCTGCTGTGTATACTCAATGCCTTTGGCATAGTTGCCCAGATCGAGGTAAGCGATTCCCAAATTGGCCAGTGTCCGACCTTCCCCATAACGGTCTTTAATTTCGCGGGCGATGGCGAAATATTGCTGTGCATACTCAATGGCTTTGGCCGAGTTGCCCAGAGATCCGTAAGCTGCTCCCAGATTGCTCAGCGCCACACCTTCACCTTGGCGGTCTTTAATTTCGCGGGCGATGGCTAAAAATTGCTGTGCATACTCAATCGTTTTGGCATAGTTGCCCAGGGATCTGTAAGCGGCTCCCAAATGGGCCAGTGCTGCACCTTCCCCTTGGCGGTCTTTAATTTCGCGGGCAATGGCTAAAAATTGCTGTGCATACTCAATCGTTTTGGCATAGTTGCCCAGATAGATGTAAGCGACTGCCAAATTGCCCAGTGCTCCACCTTCCCCAGAGCGATCTTTAATTTCGCGGGCGATGGCTAACTGCTGCTGTGTATACTCAATGGCTTTGGCATAATTGCCCAGATAGCGGTAAGCGACTCCCAAGTTGCCCAGTGCTGCACCTTCCCTTTGACGGTCTTTAATTTCGCGGGCGAACGCTAAGCTCTGCTGTGCATACTCAATGGCTTTGGCATAGTTGCCCAGGGCTCCGTAAGCGACTCCCAAATTGCCCAGTGCTGCACCTTCCCCAGAGCGATCTTTAATTTCGCGGGCGATCGCTAACCACTGCTGTGCATACTCAATGGCTTTGGCATAGTTGCCCAGATAGCGGTAAGCGATTCCCAAATTGCCTAGTGCATTCCCTTCCCCAGAGCGATCTTTAATTTCGCGGGCGATCGCTAAACTCTGCTGTGAATACTCGATCGCTTTGGCATAGTTGCCCAGGGCTCTGTAAGCGACTCCCAAATTGCCCAGTGCCCAACTCTCCCCTTGGCGGTTTTTGAGGGCGCGATAAATTTGGAGTGCCTGTTGCCAGGAATTCAGCGCTGCTCTTAATTGGCTAGTCCGATACTGTTGAAGCCCCTGCTGTATCAGCCGATCGCCCTCTGCTTCACTCGCCTCGATCGCCTGAGCACTAGCCTGGAGTGAGAAATGGGGAGGAATGTAAAAGCCAACAGACAAAAGGCAAAGCGCAAGGGGAAAGAGGAAGCCCGATCGCACTTTACGATTACTGGATTTGAGCAGTTTTAGGGAGAAAGGCTGCATGGGATTTTAGGGTTTGGGTTGCGGGAGTTGGCGTTGTTGTTCGATCGCCCTAATTTGTCGCAATCGATCGCTCCATTCCTTCAGCGGTTGGGCTTCCGAATTAGCCAGAGCATCTAGCAATTCCAGCACAGGTGCTTGGTTTTGAGAAGTCTCAGAGCCTTTGCGCGCTTCGGCGATCGCGTCATACCACAGCCCCGACTCCGCATACAGGTCGATCCGCTGTTGGGGAGTTTGCGCGGCTGCAAGTTGAGCCTGCAACGACGCAGCAGGTGCAACGACTTGGATTTCTGCCGCCGCCACCACATTCCGCGAAGAAACATTCCGATCGCACACCAACACCACTTGCCACTTATAGGATTGCCCGATCGACAGTTGGGGCAGATTTGGCGGGAGCGAAAACTGCATAATTCCCGGCTGACTCTGCATCTGGGTTCTGTAGAGTGCTTGTCCCGTAGAGCTGAACAGGCGGAATTGCAGGGGATGAGAAGTGCGATCGGGTACAAACCAGGTAAAGGTGGGATGCTGAGAAATCGTCTCTCCCACATGACTAAACGGCACCAAGGCAGTCAATACCGCCGGTGAATTAGCTTCGCAACTGCCGCCGCGAGTGGTATTCGTCCCCGTTTGTTTCGGCGCAGAAGGCTTTTTAGGGGGAGTATATTTTGCCAGCGCTAGAGGAGCGAGAGAGAGCGAAACACTCAGCATTAAACTCGCAATGCCGGCAGAGTAAATGGTTCGACGCTTCAATCCGTGAGTCATCATCGCAATTCCCTCTGTAACTATTTCTACAGTAATCAACAATACACAAACAGAATAGAGAACTGCCCACAAGCTTCGTTTGCGGGAAAGCGCAAAGATATAGCAAGTGTGATATCAATTCCAGTTGGATCGGAATGATTTAACCGCAGAGAACGCAGAGAACACAGAGGAAGAGAAGAGAGAGATGAATAATTCGGATGCTAACTCTGAGGAATCAATCACCAGAACCACCGCCGTTTGGCTGACCAGGTTAATTCGCACACTATCCCCCTCGGTACATTTGGGTAGCGCCGAAATGTTCCCCCTAATTGTTTGGCTAAATTGTTTGCCAACTGCGTTCCTAATCCTGAAGGTTGGAGTTTAGAGTTTAGATATTGAGTTGTCTCCCTGTCACAGTTCGTTTCACCGGAACTCAGCGCTTCTGCGTCAGACGGGTTCTCCTTGCCATTATCCGCCACCCGAATCACCTGCCGATCGCTTTCTTGAGTGCAAATTACGGTCAAGCGAGTGGCATCGATCGCGTGTTTCCCCACATTGCAGAGCGCTTCTTCCAGAAAGCGGCAGAGTCCTCGCTTGTGTTCCAACCGCAGATGCGAGGTGTTCAAGGCATCGAACTGCACAATTTTGAATTTGAGCGTTTTGAGGTAAGGCAGTTCTTGTTCTAGCGTGTTGCAATAGACCTTGTAGAGCAATTCATGCAGTGGAGCCTGCAGGGCCAATTCGATCGCGCTTCCCATGCGAAGGTGCGGTTCATCCGCGATCGCATCTCGCTGCACCGATCCGTAAACTGCCCGTAATTCTTCATTCAGGCGTTGCAACTCCGGTAGAAATGGCGGCGGTGTTGCTTGTTCTTGAGCGTTTCTCAAAATCGCCACCAATGTTTGTAAAGGCCCGCTATGAATCGCGTTAAAGGTCTGTTCGATCGCAAATTGACGTTCCTCTAACCGCAGTCGGAGTTCCTGTTCGTGGCGATAAAATAACGCTGCCATCAAGCCAGCCCCATTCAACACCAGCACCAACAACACAGGTACGATCGGCACCCACCACCCCAACAGAATTAACCCGTAACATATCCCGATCGGGCTGATACTGGCGATTAAGAGCCCCAACAAAATTTTCCAGGGCGATCGCAGAAATCGCCCCAAACTCATCCCCAAGAGTCCCCAGACCCCAATCCAGAGCATTTCCCAGCCATCCGCCCAAACCCGAAGCAACGATCGGCGATCGAGCACCGCGCTCAGGATCTGGCTGGTGGCGTGGGCCTGCATTTCGACTCCGTAAATCCGTCCGGGATTGATGCCTGCGATCGCACCTGAACTTGCCAAATCCTTCGCACTAAAAGACATGATCCCAATCAACACAATTTTGCCTCGAATCCAATCCGGGTTGACCTGTCCCGATTTGATTTGCGAGAGAGAAAGCACGCGAAACGGCATTGTCCCGCTGCGAACATTCAGCAAAATCTGGTTGCCGCCTGCATACGCCCCCACATATCCGCCAGAGTTTGACTGCACTCTGGTCAATTCAATGCTGCCAAAGCGCTTCGCCTCTGGGTCGCGAATTCCATTACCCAACTCAATTCCTCGGGCTGCTAAATAGCGTTCTGCCAGCCGGATCGCCAACGAAAAACGGTATTCCTGCTGGGGATTGTGAGCGCCCAATAAACTGCGGCGCTGGTAGCCATCCGCATCGAGAACGGCATCTGCAAAGCCAACCTGTTCCGATGGCAGCGCGGGCGGAGGTGCGACGGTAAAGCCACTGCGATCGGGCAGGGCAATCTCCACTCCGATCACATTCTTGCTGCTGCGAAACACCGATGTTAGTTCGGCATGACCAGGTTCAACCGGAATATCGCGGACAATATCCAGCCCGATCGCGATCGGTTGATAGGCCTGCAACCGTTTAAGCAAATCGGCAATTTCGCGATCGGGAATCGGATAAGTTCTAGCGCGTCGAATATCTTCCTCGGTGATACTGACGATGACAATCCTTTCATCCATTGGCTCAGGGGGACGCAGCCGCAGAAATCGATCGAGCGTCACCAACTCCAAAAACTGAAGCGCACCCGTCAATCGAGCGATCGTCACAGCGACAATCACCATCACCCCTGGAAGCCCTTCTCGTCCCCAAGTCGTGACACCCGCTTTCACTGCTTGCCATCGATCGCGCTTCACTAATCAATCAATCCTTCTTCCCTAGCTCGCACTTCCGTTTGAATCCGCAGATTCTTATCATCTTCAGGATACACCTCTAGCACATCTCGAATCTTAGTCCAGTAATACTGCACGGTGCGTTCAGAAACATTCATCCGTTTGGCGATCGCAGTATCCTGTAAGCTCTCGTGAAAAGCAAATTGCAACACCTGCATCCAGGCGGGTTTGAGTTGCAGCCCATTGCGGATCTCTCTGGGTGTATAAATCCGCTCGTGCAGCGCCCAATCAACCATTGCCAGCAAGTCTTTCATCGGCTGGCTCTTATCGACAACTGTGAAGCCGCCCATGTGATTGTCGATCGACGGTTTCAGCCAAACTAAAGTCCGAACATGGGCACTCTGCACCACAATATTCAGACTCGGATACTGCTCCATCAACGTTTTGAGGAGTTGAAGCCCTGAATTCGCTTGCGCGGTTTCGCCGATCGTCTCTGGCATCACCAGATCCACAATCACCAAATCCGGGGTCGTCTGCGCTATTTGCTGAAGGGCTGCCTGAGCCGTCGGAGCCGTCAGAATGTCTGCCTCTGGATATTCTTGCTTCAGAATGTTAAGCGTGCCACCTAACACCATCGCATGGTCATCCACAACTAAAAATGTTCGTTTCTCCGGTTGAGGTAAAGTCTGGGGCATAGTTGATTCGTTGCCACACAACATCGTCTGTTTAGGTAATCCGTCAACCCATTTTAGATTTGGGATTTACGATTTTCGATTTGTGACCTAGTTGAAACTAGGAGCTTTAAACCGCTGAAATTCTCATTCAAAATCCCAAATCCCAATCTAAAATCGTCTCGGTCATCTTCTTACAATAGAGGAATTACCTGGCTTCCGTCCTGCATCTGTCCGCAAACTGGGGTTGTGGATGTCCGCAACGAGAATTGCGCTAAAGCGCAGTTCTATTATAATCTAGGTGTCGAAGCAGGAAAAAGGATAATTTTATGGCAGCGGAAGGTTCGTATCAAGCAAGCACGTACAATCTGGAACTTGACGCAGAAATTCAGCGGTTAAAAGGTCAAGTTCTCCTCAGTTGGGAAAAGGAAGCGCGCACTTTAAAGTGGTTCGGTTTAGCCGACGGGATGAATGTTTTGGAAGCGGGTAGCGGGCCGGGATTTTTCACCGAAAAACTGTTAGAATTGCTGCCAAACAGTTCGGTAACAGCGGTAGAAATTGACCCGGTACAGCACGAAAAAGCAGTAGAATATTTACAGGACAAAGGCGGCGACCGAGTAGAGCGCATCCAAGCATCGGTTGCGGATACTGGTTTGGCGGCTAACACTTTCGATTTTGCGATCGCCCGTTTGCTGTTCGTTCACCTCCCAGATCCCGTCGCAGCAGCTAGAGAAATATTCCGCATCTTGAAACCGGGCGGCAAACTGGTGATTATTGATAACGATGCGGATCTGTTTTGGCTGACAAATCCGCCTTGGTCAGTCGAGATTGTCCGGGAGAAATTCAAGCAGGTGATAGCATCGCGGGGCGGCAATTTATGCGTTGGGCGAAATCTGTGCCGCATTCTCAAAGAAGCTGGGTTTGTTAGCGTTGATTTAGAAGCCGTTGTCAGCCACAGCGATATCATGGGAATTGAGGCGTTTCAACCTTTGCTTGACTCCGGGCCCATTTTGCAAATGGTCAAACAGGGGGTAATTTCAGAGTCGGAAATAGAAAGCTATCTGGTTTCGCGGGATAAGTTTTTAGCTGCGGGCGATCGATCGATGATGAGTTTTTGGTTGATGGCTTGCGGGGAAAAAAGCAATAAAATTTAGACAGATATTTCACACAACATTGATGTCCCATCGCAGCACAACCTCTAGCAGTCTTGCTACATTCCCAGCTAACAAAACAAACTTATCTAACAGTAAAATAGGGAAAACTTCAGAATAAATTATCCCCTCAGCGTTAGGTTAAAGCTGCACCTCTAGCTCTAGAATGGTATCATACAAAAATCACCGATCGTGCAACCGGACTTGAGCTAATTCATCTGCGTTAATCTGTGTTTATCTGCCCTCATCTGCGGTAAAAAAAAGATAAATTTTGAACCGCAGATGACAATAGATTGACGCAGATTTACGCAGATGAAGACAAGAGAGATAGGAATAATTCCGATTCTAAAAGATTTAATATCAAAGTTATAAATTTTCATATTTCTGAGCTTAATAACTTTACACCTACAAGTCTAACCAATCGTTGGAGCCGATCGGGCAAAGGTTGTTTGTGAGAGCCAATGGTTGTCTGTCACGTTTTAGCTGGGAGCATCCCGCTTTTTAACTAAGCATACCTACCCATTTTAATCTCATTATTTAAATATGCACATCTGAGTCTTAA
>NZ_JAUBSA010000138.1:0-6444 GCF_036702115.1 Microcoleus sp. LAD1_D5
TTAATAGTTGGGATTCAATCCAGTCAAGCAAAACTTTCCATTATATCATAAAATTATTTTGCAAGAGGTCTAATAAAATCGAGTCAACCGTCAACCGTCAACCGTCAACCGTCAACCGTCAACAATGATAAGGAGTGCAACCGGAATCAATATAACTATTTACCAACCTTAACCTGAGCGCCATCCTTAAGAAAACCAGCGCCAGTAACAACCACCCTATCGCCGGCCTTCAAACCCTTTTTAACCTCCACCTTAGCAGCAGTCAAATCGCCCACAGCACCCCCGGAAATTTCCCCAATTTCCACCGGTTGAGCCTGCACCTTGTCCTGGCCGACAAGTTTATAAACAATAGAACTGCCGTCAGGTTGCGGCAAAATAGCTTTAGCGGGGACTTTCAAACCTTGAGCCGTTGCCGTCGCAAGGGATGCGCGCAAAAACATTCCCGATCGCAAAAACTCGCTTGCCGGCAAATCAATCTTCACCGTAGCTTGCCGATTTTGCGGGTCAACTACCGGCGAAATCTCTCGCACAGTTCCTGACAACTTAATCCGCTTGTCAGAATCCGAAGTAATTTGCACTGCTGTTCCGGGCCGCACTTGCGAAACCTGAGTTTCCGGCACTTTCAATTGCAGTTCCAGCTTGTTGCCGCGAATAATCGAAAAGAGTTTTTGACTTCCCGAAGAAACATCGCCAACTCGACCAATTCTTTCAGCCACAGTGCCACTATCCGGCGCTCGAACAATTGTTTGTTCTAGTTGAGTTTGTAACTGTTTGACTTGTGCATCATTGCTGCGGACACTTGCTGCGTTATTTCCAACATTTGCTCTAGCACTGCTGACACTCGCTCCGGCCGTATTCACTTTAGCACGAGCGCTGCTGAGGGCTGCTCTAGCCGTACTGATATTAGCTTCAGCAGTAGCTACTCTAGCAAGAGAAGATTGCACTTCTTCCGCTGCTTTATTCTGTTCTTGCAAAGCTGTATTCAAGTCAGCTTTAGCTTTGTTCAAGTCTTGAACAGCAGTCTGCCGTTCCGTCTTTCGCCTTTCCAAATCTTGCTGACTAATTACTCCCTGAGTCGCCAAATCTTGGGTGCGATTTACTTCTCTTTGAGCTTGATCTAATTTAGCCTGAGCCGAGGCAATGCCGGCTTTAGCTTGAGTGACACCGGCTTTAGCTTGTTCCACACCGGCCCTTGCCTGCCCGACGCCTGTTTTGGCTTGCGCTGCGTCAGCGATGGCTTTTTCAACGCCAGCTTGAGCTTGAGCAACGCCGGCTTGGGCTTCTTGTTGGGCTGACTCGGCTTGCTGTACCTGAGCTTCTGCTTGTTCTACCGTAGAATTGGCCGATTGTACTCCCGCAAGCGCTTCGGCAATTTGCGATCGTAGCACCGAATCGTCCAAAACCGCCATCGTCTGACCTTTTTCTACCGCATCCCCTTCATTCACCAACACCTGCTTGATTTGCAAACCGTTGGCTTGTGGCAGCACCGGCAGTAAGTCATAGGCTGCCACGGTGCCCGTCGCTTCCAAAGTTTCACCCACCTGGGCAGATTCCACAGAGGCCACTGTCACCGTCGGAGGCATTGCCTGCTGGTTTACCGATGGAATTGGAACTGCCGGAGGTGAACTCTGCTTGCCCCCAGTCAAGTTTACTGCTAGCAGCGTTGCAGCCACGCCAACCCCTGCGCCCGCCAACAAGGCAGGCCACCTGATTTCTTTGCGGGGCCCAACTTCAGTTACTTCGGGTTCCCAAACCTGTTCCCCCTCCATTTCAGGAGCTTCTAGGGGAACTTCTCGTTCATCTTCATCACCGGAGAATTGCCAGCGAGAGTTTTCTGAGACTCCACTTTCAGATACATCCACTGCTGAGTTCTTGTCGCGTCCGCTCTGCACGGGGGGAAGGGGTTGCTTTTCTTCCGCTTCTGAAAAAATTTGATTGGTCACGGTAGTTCCTCTCGCCGCTATTAGCCTTTGGTTTTTTTATTGTAAAGAAAGATTGCGGTTTTTATATTTGATTCATTTTAGCGGATGGTGTCAGCAGTCCCGCGTCCCCCTTTTGGGTGAGTGTGGCGCCGTTTTACCTGAGAAGGGCGATATTTGATCAAAGTTTGTGCGATCGACATTTAATTTGATCGGTCTCTGGGGCATACTGAATATTAGCGTGATTCCTGATCGTGGGGTCGATCGGGCTGGCACTGTCTCTCCCCAAGTGGCTTGGCCGTCACCTATCTATCAATGCTCACAAAAGTCAGTCTAATCTTGAACTGATTATTCCTAATCTATACTCTCATGTGTTTATTGTATAATACGGCACATCTGCTGAAAAAGTTGTGCCACTTTATTTAAAAAAAATCAAAATGAATAGTCTCTTTTCTCCCCTCCAACAGTTTCTAATTACTTGGCTGCTAGTGCTAGTGACGGGATGGTTTACCCTGACTGCTGTCAGTTATGTTGGGGAACTGGTCAGCATTTTAGTAACCGCGGGACTCATTGCATTTTTATTAAATTATGCAGTAAAAAGACTGCAAGTATTTTTGCCCCGGGGAGTAGCTGCGGGGCTGGTTTATTTAACTGCGGGTGTGGTAGTAGTAGTAATCGGTTTAACTATTGTGCCGCCGGTGTTCAGCCAAGCGAGGCAGTTGGGGGTGAGGTTCCCGGAATTGCTGGAGTCGGGGCGCCTGCAGCTAGGTGAATTTCAAGCCTGGAGTGCCGATCGCAATTTACCGTTTGACGTGCAAATATTGGAGCAGCAACTGTCAGCTAGAGTTCAGGGAGAAGTCCAGGCGATCGCCGGTACGGGTTTAGGCTTAGTTGTAGGTACTGTTAACTGGTTCTTGGACTTAATTTTTATTGTAGTGATTTCCTTTTATATGCTCCTAGACGGGCAAAGAGTGTGGCAGGGTTTGACCAGCATTTTTTCCCCAGACATTCGCTATGTTTTAACAGAGACTTTGCAGCGAAACCTCCAGCGGTTTGTATCGGGACAGTTATTGCTGGGACTATTTATGGCGATCTCGCTGACTCTGGCTTTTTGGTGGCTGCAAGTTCCGTTTTTTCTGTTGTTTGCCGTGTTTATAGGATTGACGGAAATAATTCCGTTTATCGGAGCGACGCTGGGAATTGGCACTGTTAGTATAATTGTAGCGTTTATTGATTGGTGGCTAGCGCTGCAAGTCTTAGCAGTGGCGATCGGTCTCCAGCAAATCAAGGATAATTTAGTAGCTCCCCGAATCATGGGGAATCTCACCGGATTGAGCCCGGTAGTTATTTTCACAGCTTTGCTTTTAGGAGGTAGAGTCGGAGGATTGTTGGGAGTTATCCTGGCAATTCCGCTCACTGGGGTTGTAAAAAGTATAGTAGAAATTGTACTCAATCCCAAATTGCCACCCCAAACAGGCTCGTTTTTCTACAATCCTTTTAGCGGCGAGGAGTTGGGAAAAATACCAGAAGATGAAAGTAGAATAATCTTGGTTGCAGATGAACAAAAGTAGTCTAATTTTTGTAGTAAGTAATTCAGTTATGAAAACTTTTATAAGTCAGGAATTAACTTTTGGCGGCTGAGTCCATTTACGAAAAGACTAAAGTCCCTACAAAGAACTTTAGTCTTTATTACTAATCCACTTAAAATCTCAAACCTAAAAACTTATGAAATGGTGGCGAAATCTTAGAAAAAATCCTCTAGCTCGGTTGGGAGCCGTGCTACTGTTAATTTTTTATACAGTCGCACTTTTTGCCGAATTTGTGGCACCTTACGACCCCTATGACTCTCAATTAAACGGTTCATTGCTGCCGCCGACTCAGATTTATTTAAGCACCCCAGACGGGCGCTTTATCGGGCCCCACGTTTATCCGACTACTCAGGGCCCAGTAGATGCGAATACGGGCGCTCGCGAGGTAATTGTAGACTGGCAAAAACCCTCTGTTCTCGGTTTCTTTGTCAAAGCTTCCCCCTATAAATTTTTAGGAGTTTTGCCATTAAATAGGCACCTTTTTGGTACTACAGGAGAAGGTCAAATTAACCTTTTAGGTACGGATGAACAAGCTCGCGATCAATTCAGTCGCTTAGTACATGGCAGCCGCATTAGCCTCAGTATCGGTTTAGTTGGCATAGCAATTTCTTTTCCATTGGGATTGTTAATTGGAGGAATATCTGGTTATTTCGGCAGTTGGATTGACAGTATTTTAATGCGATTCGCCGAAGTCTTGATGACGATTCCCGGTCTTTATTTATTAGTAGCGCTAGCAGCAGTGTTGCCACCGGGATTGACAAGTGCTCAGCGATTTATATTGATTGTGCTGATTACTTCATTTATCAGTTGGGCGGGTTTAGCGCGGGTGATTCGCGGTCAGGTACTGTCAATTAAACAGCGAGAATTCGTGCAAGCGGCGCGGGCAATGGGGGCCAATCCAATTTATATTATTGTCCGCCACGTTTTGCCACAAACTGCTACTTATGTAATTATTTCGGCTACATTGGCGGTTCCGGGTTTTATTGTGGCGGAGTCGGTTTTGAGTTTAATTGGCTTGGGAATTCAACAGCCCGATCCTTCTTGGGGAAATTTGCTATCTCTGTCTACTAATGCTTCAATTTTAGTATTGCAGCCTTGGTTGGTTTGGCCTCCCGCGACACTGATTATTTTGACTGTTTTGGCGTTTAATTTATTGGGGGATGGGTTGCGCGATGCTCTCGATCCGAGAAGCATTCAAAGGAATTAAACAATACTCTCAAAATATTTGCCATAAAGCTTGGTTGTCATGAGTCAAGCTCTCACGTCGTCGTGAGAGCCGAAATGGCCAGATTCTTCACTTCTTTGCGAATGACAACTATTCAACCGGACAGGATATGAGAGAAAAATCCCGGATTTCGCACTTAAAAACAGAGACTCACGCACTGCCCAACAAAAGAAGAACTAAAGTGGATTTGGGCAACTGAAGCTCATCACAAAAAGCGAATTACTGACTGCAATTAGTTCACACTATCTGGATCTACCCCCAACTCCCGCAATCGTTGAGCTAATTGTTGGGCGCGCTGGGCTGATTCTTTCACCTGTTCTTCAGGTGTCAGATAGCGTTTCCCATCGCCGTCATACCAATACAACCATTCCCTTGTCACCCCAGAATAATTTCCCCTTTCACAACCAATTCCCAAACCTATTTCTGGCATCCAAACTGGATTTCCTGACTGTAAATCGTACTTCCCATTGACTAACTTGTGTACTTCCAAATGAGGCTTACGGCGGCGGCGGGAAGAATAAATGACGTAATAAAGTACGCCTAAATCTTGATAACTCTCTAGTTTTGTGCTGTATTCCTTGCGATAAGTTGGGGAAACAACTTCCAGCACAAAAGTCGGCAAAACATTTTCATCCCACAGCACGTAACTGGGACGCAATTCTTCATCATAAAACCGTTCTACTCCTAAACTTAAAAAAGCATCTGGGACAATGGGTGGTTCGTCGGGGTGATGATAAATACCCATATCTATCCCAAAAAACCAGTCCATGCGTTCTGACCAAAGTATAAGCAAGATTGCTTTTAACAACCCTGGTATTAGTTATTGCAGTTCGTTATCCACAGGCGTTCCATCTGAGTCTGGTAGTTCATCGGCGGAGGGCAAGTTCCTCGGCAAGTTGTACTGTAACATTGCTGCTTTCCTCAAAACTAATTCCTATTATAATAGGACTTATGCACTATACCCAGGTGTAGGAGCTTTTAAGCGGGGGGATTGCCCCTAGAAAACACCATATACGGACACTGTGCGTCCAGGACTGTTATAAGATTCAGCTTCTATCCGCATGTTAATTGAAGGGGTCTGCCGCGAAACCATTCAAAAGATTTTGGGAGTATCATCTCGATTTATCAGTAAGTGGAAAATCAATTATGCGTTGCATGGAAGTGAAGGGTTGCTCTTAAATCATCAGGGTTCGAGGGGACAACTTAAGCCTGAAGAACGAGCCGAAATTATCCAAGGGTTAACCAATAAAAACCACTGGGATTTATCGGAATTATCAAATCATATAGCAGAGCGATATCAGATTGAATTTCAATCAAAAGCTAGCTACTACCAATTTTTCACTTCAGCGGGGATTAGCTTATCTGGAAAAAATCTCAAAAAAAGAATCCAAAACGTGATGAAGAACTCGTCAAAAAAAGCACCAAGAAATCTGTGAGATTCTTGAAGAACACCGAGAAGCTATAGAATTGAGAAAGCTTGTGGTGTATTTGATTGATGAGTGTCATCTACTCGCTTGGAGATGTGTGTGGCTATCTTTGGGGAAGGCGCAACGAGAGAAGAGAAATACCCAGGCGTGAATCACAGATAAAAACAAACTTCTTGAGTAAGTCGGTGCGAAAAAACCAAACTATGTTAAAATAAGTAAAGACAGGGAATACGTCTACCAAGGTAACTCAATATATGGGCGCTAGATTAAGGATATTTCTGACA